>DASTBI010000030.1 GCA_035712145.1 Candidatus Eisenbacteria bacterium
ACCCTCGACAGCCTGCGCTTCGTCGTTCGGTGGTTCGGGCTTCCCGGCGGGGTCGACGGCACCTTGTTTCATCTGGGGCCGAGCCAGGTCGAGATCGTCGGTGAGTGCACGCCCCTCATGCCGGTGCTGGTCTTGGTGGCCGCGATCGCGGCCTATCCCGCGTCGTGGCGGCTTCAGCTGCTCGGAGTCGCTGCAGGCGCCGCGCTGCTCTGGCTCTTCAACTTGTTCCGGATCGGGAGCCTGATGGCGATCCTCGCCTGGCATCCCAAGAGCTTCGACTTCGTCCACATGTATCTGTGGCAGACCGTCACCTTGTTCGTGGTGCTGCTGATCTTCCTCTACTGGACGCGGTTCCAGCGCCCGTACGAGGCGGTGGCGGCATGAAGTGGCTCGTGCGGTTCCTGCTCTGGGGGACGCCGCTGACCTGGGCCGCGACCACCTTCTATCCGCAATATCTCCGTTTCCTCTCCGGCATCGCGATCGCGCTCTTCGCCATGGCCGGAGTCGAGATGCGGCTGGCGACTCTCGAAGTCCTGGCGCCCGTGGACCTGGCCTTGTTCGCGGCTCTGGCGTTGTCGAGCTACGACGTGCGCTGGCCGGTGCGTCTCGTGCGTCTCACCTTCGGGGTCGTCATGCTGTTCGTGCTCGAGATCGTGGTGTTGATGAGCGGAATCGTCCTCTTCCTGATGATCGGCCTGACCCCGGGAAGTCCGGCAGCGCGTTTCTTCCAGAACATCGAAAGCCTCATCGCGTGGGCCGCCGCGCCAATCGTGTGGATCACTCTCTTCAGGCCGCGCCTGCTCTCGAGGACGCCGGCCCGCGGGGAATCCCAAAGCAAGGGGCATCTTCGGGCCGCTTCCGCTCCGCGGCTTGCACGCGACCGGCCCTAGGCAGGAACCGCCGCTTCGCGCTCCTCGCGAGTCAGCGTCTTCGCCTCACGGATCAAACCGCGGGCCCAGTCGACGGCGTTCCAGGTGTTCCACAGGAGCACGCCGCGCACCACCTCGTCGCGCAGGTAGTAGACGATTCCCTCCCGGTACTCCTGCTTCCACACCGCGTGAGTCTCGAGCTCCGAGTCGATCTCGCCCACCGCTTCCCATCCGAGATCGAACAAGTCGGAGTAAAAGAACGGCAGGTGATCGTACGGCTTGTTCGCACCGGCCATGTTCGCGCCCGCCGCCTTGCCGTGCTGGATGGCGTGGTCCCAGTGTTCGATGCGCGTGCGGCGGTCGAGCGCAAGGTAGGGGAACTCGGCCACGTCGCCCGCCGCGTAGATGTAGGGATCGCTGGTGCGCCCGTGCTCGTCCACCTCGATGCCGTTGCCCACTTCGAGCCCTGCGGCTTCGGCGAGATCCACGGTCGGCGTGATGCCGATGCCGGCCACGACGAGCTGCGTGGTCACCATGTTTCCCGACGCGGTGTAGGCGGTGATCTCCGGGCCGTGGTCCTCGAACCTCACCACGGTCTCTTCGGACACGGCCTCGACACCCTGCTGGCGGTAGTAATCCGCGACGAATGACCCGAGGTCGCGAGGCAGGACCCGGGCAAGCGGCCAGGGCTCGGGGTAGAGCAGCGTGACGTCCTTGCCCGCGTGGCGCAGCGCGGCCGCGATCTCCATGCCGATGAAGCCGCCGCCGATCACCAGGATGTGCCCGAGCCGGTCGATGCGCTCCCGCAGCGTGAGGTAGTCCTCGAGGTAGCGGTAATAGCTGATCGATGCGCTGTCGCCTCCCGGAATGTTCATGCGCCGCGGGAAGCCGCCGGTCGCGAGCAGCAGCCGGCCGTACTCGTGCATGGTCCCGTGGTCGTCCCACACCCGGCGTTTCTCGGGATCGAGCTCGACCGCCTCGCGGCGCAGCGCGACCTCGACGTGCTTCTCCGTGTAGAACGTCTCGTCGTGGTAGGGAATCTTGTCGAGCGTGGTCTTGCCGAACCACAGGTCCTTGGACAGGGCCGGCCGCTGGTACGGGCGATGGTTCTCGCGCGACATCAGCAGGATGGGACTGTCGCGATCGTGCTCGCGAATGCCTTCGATCGCTCCGGCGGCGGCCAGTCCCCCACCGACGACGATGTAGGGAAACTTCATGGATCCGAGCCTATCACGCCGAGGGCGGCGATCCCGCCGCCGCCTCTCGGTGCCGCAGCTCGTGCTGCAGTCCCGACTTCCACGTGCCGCGCGAGGCCCAGGCCACGATGATGATCCCCCGCACCAGGCATGTTCCGGTGATGATCCACGCGATCCCGAGAACACCCAGTCCCCACGCCGGCGACCACAAGGCGAGCGGGATGCGGAGCAGGGAGAAGGCGCCGAAGATCCAGGAGATCGTGCGGGTGTGCCCCGAACCCAGGATGGATTCCGCGACCACGATCTCCATCCCGTTCACGATCAGGCACAGGTTGATGATGCGGAGATAAGGAACCCCGAGACGCAGCGCCTCGGCGTCATGAGTGAAGAGGTGGAGGAACGTGGTGGGAAAGATCGTCAGGAGCACGGTGAGCGAGCCCGAGATCCACAGATTCCAGCGCAGCCCGGTGCGGATCACCTGGTCGGCGCGATCCGGGCGGCCGGCGCCGAGGTTCTGTCCCACCAGCGCTGCACCCGCGGTGCCGATGGCCAGCGACGTGATGAACTGGAGGCCCTCGATCCGGTTGACCATGCCGACCACCGCGACCGCCGCGGATCCGAAGTGGGAAGCCGCGCGCACGAACACGATGTAGACCACCGAGAACATCATTCCGATGATCGCCGCCGGAATGCCGACGCGAACCATGCCGCGCAGACGGATCGGGGCTCCTTCGGCCCGCACCGCGAGCGGGAGGGCGCGGTGTCCGCGAAGCCCCATCACCAGGTAGGTCGCGACCATGAGGGCCCAGGCGATGACGGTGGCCCACGCGGCGCCATCGACGCCCAGTGCCGGGAACGGACCCCAGCCGAAGATCAGGAACGGAGCGAGCACCGCGTTGAGCCCCACCGCGCACAAGTCCACGAAGAACGGGGTGCGCGTGTCGCCGGACGCTCGCATGACCGACTCGCAGGTGAAGCCCACCATCGGCAGCGGAGCGAAGGCGAGCAGGATTCCGAGGTACCGGCTGCCGGTATGGATCAGCGAAGGCTCCGGCGTCATCAGCGAGAACACCGCGGAAGCGCCGAAGAGTCCGAGCAGCGTGCCCACGAGTCCCAGCAGTGCCGAGCCGCGCAGTCCATGGAACGCGGCCACGCCGGCGCGACGCCGCTCTCCGGCGCCGAGGAGCTGGCTGACGTAAGCGGTGACCCCGATCGCCAGCACGTCGTTCAGCGAGTAGACCCACCACATCACGAAGATCGAGGTGGTGACCGCCGCGGTGGCCTCGACGCCGAGCGGCTGGACCCACAGCGCGTCCACCCACTGGTAGCCCAGGCGCAGGAGCTGCGACGCCAGCACCGGCAGCGCCAAGTGAAACAGCGCCGAACCGATCGGCCGGGTGACGCCCGCAGGCAGTGTGGTCAACGGCCGTTCGAGACCTAGATCGTCGGACGCCGGTAGGCGCCGCTCGTGTAGATCGGGGGCTCGACTCCCGAGCGCCGGAGCGTGGCTGCGAGGTGCGCAATCTGGCCTTCGAGGTCGTGGACGCGCTGGACCAGCTCGCTCACGCGCTTGCCGATCGCGCGCACCATGCCGACGCCCACTTCTGGGTAGTCGAGCATGGTGTCGAACAGCGCTTCGTTGGACACGTTGAGCACGTGAGTATGCTCGCTCGCCACGGCGGTGAAGGTATGAGGCTCCCCCTCACCCAGCGACAGCTCGCCGAAGCCCTGGCCCGGCGTGCGCACACCATCGAGCGCGCGCCCCTTGCGCATCTCGACCAGGCCCTCCACCACCAGGTAGGCGCCGCTGTTCACGTCGCCCTCGCGGAAGATGGTCTCCCCCGCCTCGACGTGGAGCTCCCGGCCGCGGCCGGCCAGCTGCGCCAGCGTCTCGGTCGGAATGCTGGAGAACATGTCCGTGCCCTTGAGGAATGCCGTTCGTTCGATAATGGTCAGCGTCTCTTCCATGGTCAGGAGCCCGTCGCGATGGCGAGCCGCGCCCACGACGCGGTCTCGCGCACCAGCGCGTTGAGGGTGGAGAGGTTCGATTCCACGAGAGGAAGCAGTGAACGTTCCTTGCGCGATCCCGCCACGAACAGTGCGCAGGCGCGAAGCCATGCGTCGTCCGACGTCAGGATCTGCTCCAGCGTGTGCTCGTATCCGCCCGGGCGAATGGCGTAGCGAGTCTCGGCCAGCCGGATGCGCTCGGACTCGGCGCGCTCTTCCATCAGCGGCAGGATGAGCGCGCGATGCTCGACCGCGAGGGCGTTCTCCAGGTATTCGACGGCGTTCGCCTTCGAGCGCGGATGGGACGACGTGATCCCCTGGTACGCCGCGGCCATGTTCTGCGCTGAATAGATGAGCGCGAGCCTGCGGAACACGCGGTTCATCGCCTGATCGATGCGCTCGCGGAGCGCGGTCGCCAACAGCCGGTCCGCGATCGTTCCGTGCCCGGGAACGGCGCGGACATGGATGAGCGCGAACAGGTAGCTGCCGACGTCGCGCTCGATGTCCTCCGTCACCAGAGCGCGGGGGAACGTGACGCGCGCACCCGAGACGCGGAGCCGATTCGAGGCTTTGAGGACCCGGTACGCAAGGCGGTTGTCGGAGGCGTCGCGACAGCGGAACAGGGCGTTGACCGAGTCCTGAGTGGGAATCTCGGCCAGCGCTCTGGGGATCGCGTGGCGGACGTCGAGCGGGACCGTGGAGTCGTTGAGGTAGTCGCCGAGCGTTCCTACCACGCGGTCTCCCAGCGACACCAGAGCGGTCCGCGCCGCGTCCTCGGTGATCCGCGTACCCATCGCGTCGATCAGGATCGGAATGTGAGTGCGCCGGCCCGCCTTGCCGGCGCTTCGGAGCGCGGCCCGCCTCGTGGCGAGATCGGGATCGGCGAGCAGACGTCCCAGCATCTCGTGCAGCTCGCTCGGGCCCGGTCGCCGGCCGAGGCCCTCGGCGACCGCACACCGGATCGAGGAATCGCCGGACGCCAGCAGGTTTTCGAGGATGTCCCGGAGCCTCGCCTCGGACTCGGGTGGCGCCTGCTCCACCAGACAGAGGATGGCCGCGATCCGCACGCGCGGATTGCCCGACTCCAGGTATTCGACCAGCGGTCCGAACAGATCGGTCGCCGAGAAGGCGCAGTGAGCGCTCAAGGCCTGGACCTGCGCTTCCGGATCCTGGTCGTGAATCAGCTGATCCACCTTGGCCGAGAACCGGTCGAGCCGGTGGATGCGAACGTAGTGGAGCGCGCGTGCCCGCACCTGTCCCGAAGAGTGATCGAGGAGCTGGTCGAGACGCGCCTCGATCCGCTCGGGCGCGTTCTCTTCGAGCAGCTCGATGCCTTGAATGACCACCCGCTCGTAGCGGCTCTCGAGCAGATGCTCCATTTCGCGGAGGATGCCGGCCTCGCGCAGCGAGACCCGGCTGTTCTGTGGCCCGAGGTTCATGCGCCGGAGATTGACTCCGAGCTCGGCCACGTACCCGCGGCGAATCCTCAGCCACGCGAAGATCCAGATCAGGAGCAGCACGGCGAGCAGCAGCGCCAGGTTCCAGCTGGTGGCGCCCAGGGTGAACCCGGCGACCAGGATCAAGGCCCCGCTGAACCCGTCGCCGAGGCGCTCGAGTCCGCTGCCGATGAACGACTTTGCCCGCCGCCGCAGCGCAGGATCGAGCGGGAAGTAGAACAGCTCGCCGACCGACTGGCTCACCGACAGCCGCGTCACCTGGTCCCACAAACGGGCGGCCGCGACCGTCGCGAAGCTCGGGATCAGCAAAGTGAGCGTGGTCGTGACACCGAGCCCGGCAGGAAGCAGCAGCGAGGACCATGACGCCCCCAGGCGCTGGATCATCCAGCGCGTGCCGAGCGCCTGAAGCCCGAACGCCGCCAGATTGGTGAGGGTGTAGAACATGCCGAGGAAGGACACGTATTCCTCGGCCCGCGTGAAGTGGCGCTGCATCTGCGCCTTGAACTGGTAGTCCAGCACTCCGGTGACCATCACGGAGCAAAGCGCGGCGAGTGCCAGCCAGCGCACGTAAGGGTGGACGACCGGGTTCTTGACCGGCTCTTCCGGCGCCGGCTCTTCGGTCTCCAGCTGCGCGGCTTTGCTCCTGCCCACGCGCACCAGCAGCACCACCAGCGCCTGGAGCACGGCCGCGGCATTGAGCAGCGATGTCAGCGACCAGACGTGGGCGAGCGGCGCGGCGATGAGGCCGCCCACGAGGCCCCCGAGGATGCCGCCGAGCCCGACGAAGCTGAAGGTGCGGCGAGCCTCTCGGGGGTTGGAGACGCTGTTGGCGAACAGCCAGAACTGCGACACCACGATCAGCCCGTAGACGTTGCTCCAGAGGTAGAACGTCACCGGCACCCACGAGGCCTGAATGCGGAAGAGCTGCCCGAAGGCGGCGAGCGAGATCGCCGCCAGCAGCGACATCACGGCCAGCGATTCCCAGGTCGCGGCGCGACGAGTGACGCGCGCCAGGAGCCCCGAGGCGAAAGCGCTCAGCACCCCCACGCCGATGTAGACCCAGGGGAGCACCGAGACCGGCAGCTCGCTCAGGAAGTGAGCGTCGCGGACCGTCTTGGCCAGCGTGTACGAGCCGATCACGCCGCCCAGCATCAGCCCGAGACCCAGAGCCCGCTTGAGCTCGTCCGGCTTGAGGTCGAGGCGTGCCGCCAGGCCGGCGAAGAGGGTGTTGCTCACGCGATTCCTTCTGGAACCCGGAGGGGGGCGTGGGTTGACGGCATTTGGGGGGCCGCCCATAGTGGATGTAACCCCATGTACGAATTCAGGACGAAGTGCGCTCTTTTCACAATGATGGTGGCGATGGCTCTCCTGCTCTCGCCAGGCCTGGGTACGGCCTCACCAGAGACCGGCTGGATCGCCCAACAGACTGGGGCGCCGCGCGATTCGTCCGCGTCCCCCGGTTCGACTCCGCCGGGAAGCGCTTCCGGCGGCCAGCCCGCCATCCCCGAGGATCTGGCCCCCTCCACCGCGCCGCCCTGGGTTCCGGACGAGTCGGTGGATCGCGAGCGACCCTGGGAGACGGCGGTCCGGCTGCCGCTGCGGATCATCTCGCTGCCGTTCGCAGGCCTCGGGTATGTCACCAAGAAGACGTTCCTGACGATCGAAGAGACCAACTTCGTGAACCGGGTGAGGGTGACCATCGAGCCCATTCCCAGAGCCGGCTTCCGCATCCTGCCCGCGTCGCTGGGGGACCACACCGGCCTCGGTCTCGCGGTCGCCTACTCGCCGCCGGTCGTGAAGCGTCACCTGGTGGCGCGATTCGATGGAAGCTTGCAGCAATATAACAGGACGAGCATCCAGGCAGTCTGGGGCCCGGCGACGCTCGGGTATCAGTACGACTGGCGTCCCAAGGACCGGTTCTTCGGCATCGGTCCCGACACGGACGTCGACAGCATTTCCAACTTCGCGACCCAAAGCCAGTCCGTCCGCATCGGACTCGGACAGCGCTTCCCCTCCCGGCCGGATCCCGACTCGCCACGCTGGGAGATGGGCGCCTGGTTCGGACCCGCCGAGATCGTGACACGCCGCGGACGCGCCAGCGACGAGCCATCGTTCGAAGAGCTCTACCCTGCCGCCACGCCCTACTTGAATCAGCGGGTCGAGCATCTGGTCTACGGCGGACGGCTCTCGCTCGATCACCGTCGCGGACGCCCCCATTGGGGCGAGGGCGGCATGGCGTCGGTCGAGGTCGAGCGGTTCGACAAGCCGCTCGAGCAGCTGGGGCTCAGGACATCGACCACGCCGTACACCTACACGCGCTTCACGTACCAGGCCGAAGGCGGCGTCTCGTTCTATCGCGAGCCGCGCACCTTCAGGCTCGAGCTGCAGCTCATCGACAACGTTCCGGATGCCACCGGAAGCATCCTCCCCTCCGAGCTGGCCCAGCTCGGAGGCAGCCGAGGCATGTCGGGCTTCGAGGCCGGCCGGTTCCACGACCTCGATGCCGTGTCGGGCCGCCTCTCTTACATCTTCCCGCTCGCGTATCGCCTCGAGTTCGACGTCCACATGGAGATGGGGCGGGTGACGCGCGACGTGTGGGAGGACATGAGGGACGAGACGTGGTGGGGCTCGCTCGAGCGTTCCTACGGCATCGCCTTGCGCCCGCGCATCGAGAGCTTCGTGCTCGGCGCGATCGGCCTCGACTGGAGCCGGGAGACGGTGCGCTTCCGCTTCACCGCGGGAGGCGTCGAGTGACGCGCGGCTGCCTGCTCATCGCACTCCAGGTCGCGGCGACTCCGGTCATGGCCGCCGACTCCACGCAGGTCAAGGCTACGCCGCCCAAGGCAACCAAGATCTCCTACTACTACGACGCGGTGGACCAGAACCTGGTGCGGCCGATCGCCCGCTTCTTCGACCCCGCGCTCGGCGCGCGCAAGGCGACCGGAAAGAAGCGCGAGGCCGCCAACGTCGACGAGAACGATCAGGTGAGGCTGCCGAGCACCTGGTGGCAGCCGCGTCTCGGTTTCCGCGAGGTGACACCCGAGCAGATGAAGATCGGCCCTGGCCCCGGCACGGGCCCCTTGCGTGACGAGAAGTGGAAGGTGACGGGGCTCAAGACCCAGGGCGTATCGCTCGGCATCCGCATCAAGGACTCGGCGGGCGAGACCTTCCAGCTCAAGTTCGATCCCCCGCGCTGGCCGGAGATGGCGAGCGGCGCGGACGTCGTGGCCAGCCACCTGTTCTGGGCCGCGGGCTACAACGTGCCCGACAACTCGATCGTCAACTTCACGCGCGCCGATCTGGAGATCGGCGAGGGCGCCACCTACACGGACATGCTGGGAAAGAAGAAGGAGATCACCTGGGAGCGCATCGATCAGATCCTGTCTCGCGTTCCCCGGGCCCCCGACAGCAGCTATCGCGCGGTGGCCAGCCGTTTCATCAAGGGCAAGCCGCTCGGCGAATGGGAGTTCACCGGACGGCGCAAGGACGATCCCGAGGATCTGATTCCGCACCAGCTGCGGCGCGAGATCCGCGGCCTCTACTCCGTGTCCGCCTGGATCAACAACACCGACGGCAGCGCACGCAACACCATCGACTTTTGGGTCACCGACGGCGGCCGCTCGTTCGTCCGCCACTACCTGCTCGACTTCTCCGGCTGCCTGGGATCGGCCTCGATCGACCGGCAGAGCTACGCCAACGGGCTCGAGCACCTGGTGGACTTCGGCACCACCGCCTATAACTTCGTGACGCTCGGACTGGTGCCGTTCGCCTGGGAGAAGACCAAGGATCCTCACCTGACCGCGGTCGGCTTCTTCGAGGCGACCGCGTTCAATCCCAGGAACTGGAAGCCGTTCCTCGGCAACCCGGCATGGGACGACCGCACCGATCGCGACATGCGGTGGGGCGCCCGGATCGTGAGCGGGTTCACCGACGAGCACATCCGCGAAGCGGTCAAGCTCGGCCGCTACAGCAACCCCGGCGCCGAGGACTACATCGTGCGCACCTTGATCGCGCGCCGCGACAAGCTGGTGCGCGAGCTGCTCGGCGAGACCCCCCAGGTACAATCCGCCCGCTGAGGAAGGCCGCCGATTCCTTGGCGGTCTCCGCTGACGTTCCATCGCCCGCGAGCAGAGCAAGAACCGCAAGAGTCGGCAGCACGAGCCATCTTTGCATGGCCCGGAGGATAGCGCAGCCGACCGCGATCAGCCCTTCAGCCGCTTGAGATCCTTCTTCGGTCCTTCGAGCTTCGGGTCGAGCTTGGACGCCGTCTGGAACTCGGCGATCGCCTCTTTCGGCTTGCCCTGCAGCTCGAGCGCCTGTCCGAGTCGCCAATGCGCGCCGGCATACGAAGGCGCCCCGATCTCCGGCGGAACACTCAGGTAACGACGCAGCAACGCCTCGGCGCGCGCACCGTCGGTCCTCTCGGTGATCAGGATGCGCGCGACTTGGTAGTGCGGGCTGAGATTGCCGGAGAGCGCCGTCTCGGCTTTCGCCAGAGTCGCGTCCATCTCCGACCATTGCTTGCGATAGGCATGGTGCATGGCCAGCACGGTCCATCCCCCGACCCGCCATGGCTCGGCATCGGCCGCCTCGCGAGCCAGACGCTCTGCCTCGTCGGGCTTGCGCCAGGGCTGAACGAGGTAGCTCGCAAGCGCCACCTTGGCACGCGGCTCTCCCTTGACCGCCACGGCCTTGCGCAAGCAACTCTCCGCGAGCACCGAGTCCTTGTCGTCGAGAGCGTTGTCGGCCTTCTCGAGCCAGCCGCGCGTGGGGTTGACCTTCATCAGCCGGTCGGCGAATGCCGCTCCCTTCTTCTTGTCACCGCCAACGATGCCCGGCGCCTGGCGATGAAAGGCGATCATCCCCTCCATCGCGTCCTCATGATTCGGATTGATCTCCAATGCCTTCTCGGCTTCCTTCTTGAACTTTCCCGCGAGGCCCGGCTTCTTGAGCACGCTGGCGCTCGAGGCTTGCATGCCGGCCACCTGGGCGAGCGCGTAATGCGCATCGGCGTCATTGGGCCCGGCGGCGACCGCGCGCTCGGCGAGATCCTGCGCATCGGCCCACTTCTTCTCGAGGGCGCGAATGGTGGCGAGGACGCGCAGCGATTCGACGTCCTTCGAGTTCGACTTGAGGCGACTCTCGGCCGCCGCCGCCGCCTGGCGCACGCGGCCGTGGTCCATCAAGGCCTGAGGTCCATCCTGGGCGAACGTGGGCGTGATCGAGACGGCCGTGATGGGCACGGCCAGGGCCATCGCCAGACAAAAGTGTCGCATCGTGGCGGAACTCCAGGCTGAGGGGTGGCAGGGAGCGAACGCGGACACTATTGGAAAAACCGTTCCATCCGGCTCGGGTGACTCGAGTCTTGCGGCGCAAGGCCCTACGCTCGGGACCGGCTCTCGGTTTCACCCGACCATGCCCGATCGTGGGATGAGGTCGTCCCAGGATCGGACAGGAACTCGCTAGTCCTGCATGTCGAGAGTCTTGAGCGTGGCGAGCACCGGACGCCATGCCTCGTCCAGGGCGATCGCCGCCATGTCGTCCTCGCCGGGAAGCTCCCCGCACAGCACCGGGTGCTTGCGGCTGTCCCTGCGGAACTCATCGCGGTAGCGGGTCTGGTACAGGGACCGCCTGCGGTCGCTCCGCGCCTGCTCGAGCATCTCCGGAAGGGTCCAGGTGCCGAAGCACTCCGCCCAGCGCTGGCGCACCTTGCGGCCCTCCTCGGCCTCCTCCTGCCCCGCCGGGATCAGTCGATAGTCGTCGCAGCTCCCGTCGGCACGGAAGTCGGTCCACGCGACACGCGCCACCGTCTGGAAGG
Organism: Candidatus Eisenbacteria bacterium; assembly: GCA_035712145.1. Classification (NCBI taxonomy): domain Bacteria; phylum Candidatus Eiseniibacteriota; species Candidatus Eiseniibacteriota bacterium. The sequence continues at coordinate 11,348 of DASTBI010000030.1, forward strand.
ACTCCTTGCGGCTGGCCAGGGCGGCACGGGTTCGCGTGTCGAGCACCTCGACGTCCCAGTCGACGGTGATGTGACGCTCGCGGGCCACGGCGTCGAAGTGCTTCACCTGCCAGCGCGTGATCGGACGACCCGCGGTGTCCTGCTCGGTGATCTTGCGGTAGATCGGGTACTGAAAGCTGAAGGTGTTGGTGGTCGAGCGCAGACCGTGCACGCGGCCCCAGACGACACGGGCCGCCTCGACGCCGCTCGCCACGCGCCATCGTGCCTCGGGGGACAGATCCTGAAGCTCCTTCACGGTCATCGTGGCGTAGACCTCGTCGGGGCTGATGAGCTCGGTGAACTGGAGCCCTTCGTCCTTGATGCGCCCGGCGAGGCTCCTGTAGAGAGCGTCGGTCATGGCGCGCGAGATCCCCGGCATGTGAACGTCGTCTTCCACCGGCAACAAGGCGACCCGGGTCATGGCCGCTTCACGGGAAGCGCGGAGCTTCTCCTGCACGTCGCGATACGACGCTACGAAGCTCATGGCGGAGCGGTAGTGCCCGTAGGCCTGCTTTGGCCGTTTGGCCTGGAGGCTCTGCTCTCCACGGCCGTACTCGATGGCGGCCGCGCCGTCGATGATGACGTTCTCCCGCGCGAAGTAGCCGGGGTCGGCCGGAATCACGAGCTGGTAGCGCGCCATTTCGGCGCGATCGTCGCGCATCTCGAGCGCCATCCGCGCCGCCGCGATCGTGTCCGTGCGCGCCGTCTCGAGGATGCGCGCCTTGCTCTGGTCGATGATCTGGGTGGCGGCTGCCGTCATCGCCGATCGCGCCGCGCCGTTCTCGGGATCCTTGTCGACCCCGCGCCTTGCGAGCTCGTACGCGCGCGGGAGATCGCCCTGTTGCAGCGCGCGTTCACTCTCGCGCGCGAGCTTGGCGGGACCAGCGCACGAGGTCGCGAACGCTGTGAGAAGGAGCAGCGCAACACCGCGGCTCGGGTGCATGCGACTCACCTCCATCACGGGGCTCAGGGAGCTCCAGCCACCGTGGCGCGCCCGCCCTGGCACCGGGCGCTGGGCGAAAGGTAGACTGCCGGCGAACATCGGGAGTCCTGGGAGTGCAAAGACCGACGACTTCCGCATCTCTGGAGCCTCCATCGTGAGCTCGACCCCCTCTTACTACGTCCACGGCACCCATCCCGAAGAACAGCGCCGGCTCTCGCTTCTCAACGATATCCTGAATCGAGGATCGCTTCGCCAGCTCTCGCTGCGTGGCGGCGAGCGCGTGATCGATCTCGGCTGCGGCCTGGGCCAGCTCACGCATGGCATGGCGGCGGCCGCCGGCCCGGCCGGGCGCGTGCTGGGCATCGACCGCAGCGCCGAGCAGCTCGAGCAGGCTCGCCAGATCACCGGCTCGCCGGAGGCCGCGCCCATCGAGTTCCGCGAAGGCGACGTGCTGGCGCTCGAGCTGCCCGATGACGAATGGGAGAGCTTCGACGTCGCGCATACGAGGTTCGTGCTCGAGCACGTTCCCGAGCCGCTCCAGGTGGTGCGCACGATGGCGCGCGCGGTCAAGACCGGAGGCCGCGTGGTGCTGGAGGACGAGGACCACGACATCCTGCGCCTGTGGCCCGAGCCGCCAGGAGTCCTCCGCATGTGGCGCGCGTACGTCGACAGCTACGTGCGCCGCGGCAACGATCCATTCGTCGGCCGCAAGCTGAACGTGCTGCTCCACGAGGCAGGCCTCGAGCCGAAGCGCTCCGCGCCGATCTGGTTCGGATCTTCCGCGGGCGAACCGCTCTTCCAGGCGTGGATCGACAATTTCCATGGGGTGATGACCGGCGCGCGCGAGGAGGTGCTCTCGACCGGCGCGCTCGATGCCGCGGCCTACGACGCGGCGCTCCTGGCGCTGCGCGAATGGGGACGGCGTCCCGATGCCGCGGCGTGGTATTTCATGGCGTATGCGGAGGGCGTGAAGCCGTAGGCCGGCGCGCCGTGTTTGCCCGGACACGGGCGCGTGTCCGGGGACCCACGCGAGGCTCCTCCATCTCGCCGTAACTCCAGCGATTTCAGGCTCGCTGCCGGGCACCGAGGTTGCAGTCCACCGCTCCGTCCGTTGAAAGGAGCGGATCCCATGTCCACCTCTGCGCTGCTCGGTCGCCTGAAGCTTCTCGCCCTCACCCTCCTCCTGCCGGCGTCGATCGCAACCGCCCAGGAAGAGCCGACGCAGGACCACACGCTCTCGCCCTATTTCTTCATCGAGGGAGGCGACTCACGGACGGATCGCTTCCCGCTGCTGGGAACACGCGTCAACGTGAACGTCGCCGGTGTCATCGCCGACGTCACCGTCCGGCAGACCTACAAGAACGACGGCCAGCGCCCCATTCACGCCAAGTACATCTTCCCGGCATCGACGCGGGCGGCGGTGCACGGCCTCACGATGACGGTCGGCAACGAGATGATTCGCGCCAAGATCAAGGAGCGGGAGCAGGCGAGGAGAGACTTCGACGTCGCCAGGAAAGCCGGCAAGAATGCCGCGCTGCTCGAAGAGCAGCGCCCCAACGTGTTCACGATGGACGTGGCCAACATCGTGCCCGGCCAGACCATCGACGTCGAGCTGAGCTATTCGGAGCTGCTGATCCCGACTTCGGGAGTCTACGAGTTCGTCTATCCCACCGTCGTCGGCCCGCGCTACTCCACCGTTCCCGAAGCCGGCGCGCCCTCGACCGAACGCTGGCTCAAGTCACCGCACACACCCGAAGGCGAGCCGCCGCGTTACACGCTGGCTCTGCAGGGCGTGGTGACGGCAGGCATGCCGGTGCACGACCTGGTCAGTCCGTCGCACACCATCGACGCCCGGTGGCAGGACGCTTCGAAAGTCGCGTTCACGCTCGATCCCAATGAAGCCCAGGGCGGCAACCGGGACTTCGTGCTGCGCTTCCGGCTCGAAGGCGATCGCATCCAGTCCGGCCTCATGCTCTACCGCGGGACCGAGGAGCAGTTCTTCCTCACCATGGTGCAGCCACCGCGCCGCGTCAGTCTCGACGAGATTCCGCCACGCGAGTACGTCTTCGTCGTCGACGTCTCGGGCTCGATGCACGGCTTTCCGCTCAACACCACCAAGGCGCTCTTGCGCGATCTGATCGGCCACCTGCGCCCCGACGACACGTTCAACGTCCTGCTCTTCTCGGGTGGATCTCGCCTCCTGTCCGCCGCCTCGCTCACCGCCACTCCGGAGCACATCGAGCAGGCGCTCGCCATCATCGACCTCGAGCGGGGCGGCGGCGGGACGGAGCTGCTCGCCGCAGTGAAGCGGGCGATGGCGCTACCCGAGGACGATGACGCCCGCTCGCGCAGCATCCTGGTCATCACCGACGGATACATCGGCGCAGAGCGTGAGGTGTTCACCTTCATCCGCGAGAACCTCGGACGGGCGAATGTGTTCGCCTTCGGCATCGGCAGCGGCGTCAACCGCCATCTCATCGAAGGCATCGCCCGCGCCGGAATGGGCGAGCCGTTCGTGGCGCTGAATCCCGAGGAAGCACGCGACTGCGCAGGCCGTTTTCGCGAGTACGTGCAGTACCCGTTGCTGACCGACGTGCGGATCGCGTTCGAAGGCATCGAAGCGTACGACGTGGAGCCGAAGTCGATCCCGGACGTGATGGCCGACCGCCCCATCGTGGTGTTCGGGAAGTGGCGCGGCGAGCCGCGCGGCCAGGTGGTGGTCACCGGCACCACGGGCTCCGGCACGTTCCGTCAGTCCTTCGATGCCGCCGCGGCGGGTCCGGACCCATCGAGCACGGCGCTCCGCTACCTGTGGGCACGGGCCCGCATCGCCGACCTCTCGAACTTCGGCGACAGCCAGGAGGACGACGAAGTGCGCAAGCAGCTCGTGTCGCTCGGGCTCACCTACAACCTGCTCACCCGGCACACCTCGTTCATCGCCGTGCGCGAGGTGATCCAGAACCCGCTGGCCCACGGACAGGACGTGGTCCAGCCGCTGCCGCTCCCGGCCGGCGTGAGCAACCGCGCCGTCTTTGGCATGGGCGTCGGCGATGAGCCCGGCCTGGGCTGGCTCTTCGCGCTGGCGCTCCTGGCCTGCATCGGCGTGGCGCTCCGGCAGCGGCCGGTCTCGCAGGAGCGGATCCCGTCATGAGCGTCTCCGTGGATCGCGCGTGGTGGGACCGCACGCTGAACCTCGCGTTCATCGGCCTGGCACTCGGTCTCGCATGGGGCCTCAAGGACTTCTACCGGCGCGCCGGTTTCGAGGAACTGCTGTGGGTGCTGGCTCCCACTCGCCAGCTGGTCGAGTGGCTGTCGGGCGCCCGGTTCGAGCTCGAAGCCGGGCTCGGGTATCTGAGCCGCGACCACCGGTTCCAGATCGTGCCGGCATGCGCGGGCGTCAACTTCATGATCGTCGCGTTCGCGAGCCTGGCCTGCGGGCTCGCGCACACCTGCAGCACATCGCGCGGACGACTGGCTCTGCTGCTCTTCAGCGCGCTCGCCGCCTACGCGGCGACCGTGGTGGCCAATGCGGTACGGATCTCCACCGCGATCACGCTGCACGCGGCGACCGCTTCCTGGACTCGCCCGGGCGCGGAGCATCTCCATACCGCCGTCGGCGTACTGATCTACTCCCTGTTCCTCGGCGGTCTCTTCGCGCTCGGTGCGAAGGTGACCGGAGCCCGTCGTGACTTCGCGATCTGCTAACGGCCGCCGCTTGCGGCTGCCACTCTTCTTGTTGCCGTGGATGGCCTATCTCGGTATCACGGTCGTAGCGCCTGGAACGCGCGGGGCGGTAACACGGCCGGAGTTCTGGACGCATGCGCTGATCACGGTGGGCGTTTCAGGCGCGATCGTCGGCCTGGCGTGGGGCCTGTCGATGATCCAGCGACACGTCGCTGGACTCGCGTCCCGCCGGCTGACACGATTCGGGCCATGGCGATCGGCAGGAAGATCCAGATCAACCGCGCCCCGGTGCTTACTCTATGGGCCGCGGTCGTCGCCGAGCGTCTCGGTCACCGGCACGATGCGGCGCTGACCTACGGACGTACGGTGGCCGGCCTCAACGCCGCGTCCAAGGCCCGGGGGCTCGGCATCGCCGAGCCCGAGAAGAAAACCCCCCAGCGCAAGCCATCCCGCGCCGGAGGCAAACGGGTCGAGATCACGCTGCTCGGGCGTAGCTTCGACGCCGTCGAGACCGACGAAGGGTGGCGGGCCATGGACGGAGGCCGCGCGATCCCGCCCGAGAGCGTGGAGCGCTACCTCGAGAGCAAGTTCGGCGACGACCTCGCCGCAGTGCAGGCGGCGATGGTCGCGCTCGCACGCTCCCGGCCGCCGCGGAAGCTGGCCGAGGAGGCGTACGCGCTCTACGAGCGGTTTCGTCCCGCGGTGCCTAGAACGGTGCGCGGCTGGGGCGCGCGGGGGGAGCTCGACCTGGCGCTCATCCGCTCGCTGGCGAAGGCGTAGGGTCGGGCGCCGGCGGAAGCGGCCGGTTGAGCGCGGCGTGGGCGAGCTCGCCGGCGTGCATGTCGACGATCGCGTGCACCGCCATCGCCGGCCACAGTGAGCCGCTGGCGAGATAGATCATGGCCATCACGGCACCCACCAGCGTCGTCGTGACGATGCCCTTCACGCCCTGATAGGAGTGCCCGACGCCGAAGATCACGGACGACACGATGACCGCGGGCACGACGTCGAGCCACCAGGTGAGGTACCAGATCATGTACCCGCGGTAGAGCAGCTCTTCACATACTCCGGCCGTCAGAGCGACCACGTGGAAGATTCGCTTCTCTTCCGTCGTGCGCGGAAGCATTCGCTCGATGTGGCCGAGCTTCTCGACGACATGCTCGAGCGCTTCGGGATCACGGCGGACGCGTCCGCGGACGATCCAGAAGGCCGCCGCGATGACGGCGGCGCCGAGCAGTCCCCATACCAGGTTCCGGGGATCGCGCGGCTCGAGTCCGAGCGCCATGGCGCTGCGTCCGCGCATCAGCCAGAGCGCGAGCATCAAGGCGGACAAGCCCCACTGGAGCGCGATCGCCTGAAAATAGAGCGTCCGGCGAAGGTCCGCGACGCTCTCCATGGGAGCGAGCACCAGACGCCGATAGCCGAAGGTCGCGGCGCGAATCGGAAAGAATACGGTGAGCACCACGACCAGGACGTGGTCGAGCCAGAACGGCGTCAAGATGCAGGGCTCGGAGCTAGCGGATCGGAGGTGCGGAGATGGAATGACCGGGCGAAGGACGGAGCCCGAGACGCTGATACATCTCGACCAGCTCGTCGTGGGTGATCAAGACGAGGCTCTTGCACTTGCGGCACTTGAGCTCCAGCCCCTGAGCGACAACGCGCGCCAGCATCGATCCGCAGTGGCATCGGCACTGATCCCCCGCGGGGACCATTTTGGCGACGACCGGAGTCCGGCGAGCATCGCTTCCGCGCGGCCGTGAATCGCGCGTCATGACGTTCCTCCTGGAATGGCCCCTGGGGCGGGGGGCAGGGAAAGACGTGGAAGCCGGTACGGTACGACCCGCGCGTCGCGAGGGTCAAGCCGTCCGCGGCGCTGGCCTCGTTCCGTTCAGCCCGCGCAGGCCGCGGCGGTCACGGTCTCCGATAGGGGCCGTCCTGCGCCACGTCCGGAGGCAGCCGGCTCGCAAAATCGCGCAGGTGCTGCATGAGCGGAGCGGACTCCGCCGGGTCGACGGCGTACCAGGCGACCCGGGCGCTCCCGCACACCACGTTGCGCGCGATCGTCCACTCGCCGGCCGGCATCCACTCCCGCGGCACCCCTCCCATCCTGGCGAACCATTCGTCGTAGACCACGGCCACCTTGACGCCGCGCTCCTTCGCCAGGTCGTGAATGGCCTGGCGGTCCCACGTGCGGCTCAGCTTGCGCCGGCCGACGTCGAGGTCGGCGAGTCCGAACAAATCGAGTATGCGCGCCTCGCCGAGAAACGCGATCGCGCCGACGTCGTTGGCCGCCACGCCGGCGCCCGGATAATAGCGCGCGAGGAACGTGCCCATCTGGTATTGCTGGTCGTGGATGTTCTTGCTCGCGAGCGGCGTCTTGCGCAGCGCCGCGACCCCGCGATGAGCGAGCGGGAGGACCGCCAGCACGAGTGCTGCCAGGCAGAGCGCGCGCCATGCGAGCGGGCCCTGCGGCCGCCACAATCGCCCTCTCATGTCGTCGAGCCCGATCGCGATCACGACCACGCCCATGAAGACGAGATAGGCCTCGTAGCGAAAGAGCCAGCCGATCCGGGCCAACCCGAGATGGAGCACGGCGGCGCCGAGGAACATGCCGAGAGCGACCTGGGACCACGTCCATCGCCGTCCGGCACGGTCGGCGAGAATCATCAGCACGCCCGCGCCCGCCATCAGCACCATGAGATGAGGTGACCGGAACAGTGCGCCAAACGCGGTTTCGGTGGTGAAGTCAGCCGACGCGCCGCTCGGGATGTTCGCCTTGAGGAGCACGGAGTTGGGAAAGAAGTACCACCCGTGCGCCATGGACCAGAGTCCATAGGCCACGACCGGCGCCACGGCTGCCAGGCCGAGCACGATGGCGAAGCGCAGCGATCCGCGAACCGCGAAGAGCAGGCACGCGCAGCCGACGAGCAGCAGACTCTCGTAACGCACGCCTCCGAGCAGGAAGGCGAGTGCAATGAGCCGCATCCGGTTGCCCATGTGGGTCGGCGCTCCCGAGAGCTGGTCCGCGCACTCTGCCAGGAACGCCAGCGCGAGCGCGGTCTGGAGCGCGTGCTCGAGCCCCGAGAGGCTCAGCGTCGCAAGCGGAGCGGAGACGATCGCCAGCACCAGGGCGATCCACACCAGATCCGGAGTCGTGGCGTGCTGCCTCAGGGCTCGATAGGCGATGACGACCGCGGCCAGGCCGAACAAGGTGGCAAGGAGCAGCGGCGCTTCGTCGCCGGTCCCGAAGACTCCCATCCACGCCGACAACAGCAGCGTCCAGAGCGGCGACGATGAGCTCGAAGCGAAGTGGTCGGCGCTGATGCCCCATCCCTGTCCCTGGGCGAAGTGCTTGGCCATCGCCAGATGGATGTAGGTGTCGTCCAGCGGGTAGGTGAAGCTGCCGCCGGCGTAGCGCACGGCCAGCTGGTGCAGTCCCGCGAGCAGCACCAGAAAGAAGGTAAGCGCGGCGACCAGCGCGCCGTGCCCGCGGCCTTGGATCATCGAATCAGCGCGCGAGCTGCCGATGGCGGAAGCATTCGACCATGTGATCGTTCACCATGCCGGCGGCCTGCATGTAGGCGTAGCAGATCGTCGAGCCCACGAAGGTGAACCCGCGCCGTTTGAGGTCCTTGCTCATCGCGTCGGACTCGGCGCTCTTGGCGGGAATCCGGCCCAAGGTCTTCCAGGCGTTCTGCTTCGTCCGGCCGTCGACGAACGTCCAGATGTAGTCGTCGAAGCTGCCCACGTCCTCCTGGACCTTCAGGAACGCGCGCGCGTTCTTGATGGCGCCCTCGACCTTGAGCCGGTTGCGGATGATCCCGGGGTCGGCGAGCAGGGTGCGCACCTTGCGTCCGTCGAAGCGCGCCACCTTGGCGGGATCGAAGCCAGCGAACGCGCGCCGATAAGCCTCGCGCTTGTGGAGCACCGTGCGCCACGACAGCCCCGCCTGGGCGCCGTCCAGCACCAGGAATTCATAGTGCTTGCGGTCGTCGTGGACCGGCACTCCCCACTCCCGATCGTGGTACTGGATCATCAGCTCGTCACTGCCTGGCCATGCGCATCGCGTGCGGGAAGAAGCGGCCGGCTTGGATCGGACTGGCATGGCGCGAGACTAACCGGCGACCTCCGAACGCGGCAAGGTGTCGGCTTCTTGGAAATCTCCTGACTCTTGGCCGCTTGCGGTGAATCAGAATCCGAGGCCACGATTCGTTGATTCCCACGTTCATCACGAAGGAGCGTCCCATGGACAAGAGCAAGGATCTCGTTCTCGTGACGGGAGCGACCGGCAAGCAGGGCGGAGCGGTCGCGCACGAGCTGCTGCAGAAGGGATACAAGGTGCGCGCGATGACCCGGCAACCGGAGAGCGACGCTGCCAGGGCCCTCGCGAAAGCCGGCGCGGAGGTGGTCGCCGGCGACCTGGATGACGAAAAGTCGATCGCCAAGGCGCTTTCGGGAGCGTGGGGCGCGTTCGCCGTCCAGAACACTTGGGAACATGGAGTCGAGAAGGAAGAGGTGCAAGGCAAGCGGTTCGCGAAGGCCGCGAAGGACGCCGGCATCCGGCACGTCGTCTACACGTCAGTCGCTTCCGCCCATCGTAAGACCGGGATCCCGCACTTCGAGAACAAGTGGCGGGTCGAAGAGACGACACGCGGTCTGGGATTCCCGTCCTGGACGATCATCCGCCCGGTCTTCTTCATGGAGAACTTGCTGAGTCCTGGGTTCCTGCCCGCGATCCAGCAGGGCCGTCTCGAGGTCGCGCTCGAGCGGGACACCCCGCTCCAGATGATCGCCGTTCGCGACATCGGCAAGCACGGCTTGCGCGCCTTCGAGAAGCACACCGAGCTCAACGGGAAGGCGTACGACCTGGCGGGCGACGAGCTCACGATGCCCCAGGTCGCGGAAGTCTTGAGCCAGGTGATCGGACACAAGGTCGACTTCGTCCAGTTGCGGATCGAGGACGTGCGGAAGTTCAGCGAGGAATACGCGATCATGCTCGAATGGTTCGACCGCGTGGGCTATGACGTCGACATCCCGCGTCTCGAGAAGGAGACCGGCATCCAGGGAACGCGGTTCAGGGAGTGGGCGCAGCAGGCCGACTGGGCCACGCTCCACGCGGCTCGATGAGTTTGTAACTCCTTGCTCTCCCGGGGAGAGTCATTGCACAGCAAACGGGGCCCTCGTCCGACGGGGGTCCCGTTCAGTTCCTCCCACTAGAAGCGGAAGTCGAGGCTCACCGTCATCAGGTTCACCGGGAGCTCGTCGTCGTCCACCGTGCCGTGAGCGAACTCGGTGCGCACCCAGAAGTAGTGCCGATTGTAGATGTCGTATTCGAGGCCGACTCCGTACATGAAGTCGCTGCCCGAGTCCTCACTGCCTTCCGAGTCGATGCCGTTCTCGGTGAAGCTCTCCTCGGTGGTCCAGCTCAGCATGCCCACCCGCGCGAGGAGGACCCATCGGTCCTGGACCGGGTACCGGCCGATCGCCGAATAGAACCATCCGTCGGCCTGGACCCTGGCGGAGACATCGCCGGCCGCCCATGAAGGGCCTCCGCTCGACTGCGCGCTGAACTCCACCTCTCCCAGGGCGAGATGGCCGAACTCGACGCCGATGAACTTGCCCAGGAACCCCGCGCGGAATTCCCGCACGGTGCTCGATCCATCGTCGTCGACGCTGCTGAGCGAGCCATCGTCGTTCGCGTCGACGTGTCCCGAGTAGAACGAAGCGCCCAGGCCTGCTCCCACGACGAACTCTCCGTACTTGTGCCAGGGCCGCGGCGTGGGCGTGCCGCCGGGCGCGAACGGCAACAGAGGTTTCCTGGCGCCGGTTCCGTCCTCGGCCAAGGAGTGTGTTGGAAGCGCGGCCATCCAGGCCAGAACCGCCAGTCCTAGAGTGAGGAACGATGAGCGGGAGCGGAGCGGCATGAAAGACCTCCGGCGTTCCGAGGGATGATTCGGGGCGATCGCGAACAGGATGCCGCACTTCCAGGCTTGCGGGACCGAGCCATGTCCCAGCGCGGAAGATCGGAACTCGACCGCGTCAATTCAGCGGTCGAACAACTCGCCGGATCTACTCGCCGACGATCTGCGTGAGCGCCCGGGGCACGACGCCCTTCTCCTGCGCCGCCTTCGCCACCTTCACGGGAATCAGCTTGGCGAACGCCTCGTCGTAGCGCCAGCGCCGCCATTCGCCCTCGAGACGAATGGTGATGTGCTCGCCTTCGATCCGGATCGGCAGCCCGCGACGTTTCGCCTCCGCGCCCACGAACGGCGCCAGATCCTTGGTCCATTCCTCGGGAGTGATCGCCGAGAGCACGTTGCCGTGGTACTGGGCGGGATCGAGCTTCACCAGCGGATCGAACACGAATACCCGTCCCGCCGCCGCGCCCGACATCAGGAACTTGCCGGAATAAGGCTTGTACTTGAGCGCGAGCTGCCCGCGGCCATCGGGCTTCCGCAGTCCCATGATGACGTGCAGCGAGTTATCGCCGCCCGACATCAGGTATTCGAACGCGTACTCGTTGGGCGATCCGAAGTGGATGCTCTTGAATCCGGGCGCCATCGTCCTGCCGTCGGCCAGATGCACCTTGTTCTGCCCCGCGGCCGCGAACCGCGAGCCCGAGTCCCAGAGGTTGAACGTGCCGCCGTGCGCGGTGTAGGCCACCGTGTTGAGAGCGTCCTGCAGCACGAACAGGTATCCGCTGTCGGCTTTCATGCCCCAGTGGCTCTGGCCCTGGCCGTAGACCAGGATGCGCGCGCCTTCGAGCAAGGCGCCGCAGAAATCGCCGAACTCGCGCCCGTAGAGCTCCATCACTACGCCCGGCGCCGCCTGGCCCTCCGGAGTCGCGAGATTGGTGCCTACGTATCGAGGACCGCCGTCGAAGCCGTAGCCGATCAGGTGGCGCCATCCGAGCCGCACCGCTTCGCTCACGATCCGGGACGCCGAGTCGAGCTTGAACGACTCGCCGACGAACCCGGCGAAGTCGATGACGAGGAGGTCGCGCTCCGAATCGCGCGGCGGCATCAGGTCGTCGCGCGTCGCTTCGGTGATGCGACCGTGCACCCCCGCCGGGCTCGGCGCCGAGGACAGCGCCTCGTAGAGCGGCGGGACCTGGTCCAGGATGCGGTAGATGCCGCCTTCCGACCGGCCGGAGAGGCCGGGCAGCGTGTGCGCCGCGATTCGCCCACCGTCGATCACGTACTCCATGCTCGACAGCGCCTTGCCTCCGAGGTCCTGGAGTGCGATCCGCTTGCGCAGCTCGGTGAGGATGCGCAGCGAGGCGGCGCGCGCCGGCACGCCGCGAGCGGCGAACTCCGGGAGCGCCGACTCGCACAGGAAGCGCCAGTCTTCGAACGAGGCGGACGGCGCCCTCTCGAGCGCTCGCTCGATCAGCTCGTTCGCCGGCGCCGGCAGCGCGTCGTCTGGTCCGAACGCTCGCCCGGTGAACTGCGTCTCATGGCCGAATGCGCGCTCGAGCTGTTCGAGCCGCTCCGCCACGTGGTGCCGCCACTCCGGATCGGCGCCAGCGACCGCCTGCTCGAGGGGAAGCGAGAGATCCACCTTGCGCCCGCTGCGATCGACAGGAACGGGCTCGCCGAAGCGGTTGTTGAAGTCGAGGCCTCCAGAATCGCCGATGAATGCCTCGAACACGCCGCCGAACTCGCGCCGCCCCGGATTGCCTCCCGGCCTCATGCTGAACCGCAGATCGGTCGCCGCGTCGCCCAGCACGCCCTGGGCGTGCAGCACGCGCAGCATGCTGTCGGCGATCTTGGCCTCGCTGCCGTTGGCCACCGCCTGCACGCCGCCCGGCGTGTCGTCCTTGGAGACGATGATCTCGTGGGGCCGGAGGAACTTGATGTCCATGTTCTCGCGGAATCCCACCGTGCGACCGCTGCCTCGGCGGCGCGACTCCACGATCGTGAACTTGTAGGGGCCGGTGGGCGTGAGCTGCACGTAGTTGGTCATCAGGAGCCGCAGCTTCTCGCGGGTCGACGGCTCCATGGCTTCGAGATCGAGCCCGGTGATCGGCGAGATGATCTGCGTGGCTTCCTGCGTGTCGAGTCCCAGCACGCGGCGCGTGAAATCGACGAGATAGGCGGCGTACTCGGTGTCGGTCAGATATTTGCGCTCGTAGACCGAATCCCCGTGGTAGAGCTCCGCGCCCTCGCCCATCGACTGGTCGGCGTGCACGTAGCCAAACTCGTTCAGGAACGGCGAGGTGGAATCGACGCCGACCTGCTCGCCGTTGTGCATGAGCAGGACGTTGTAACCCTTGAACGGGTGTGCGCCGGCCGGGTTGCCACGCCCTTCGGCGTCGATCGCCGGCGAGTTGGTGGGATAGCGGTGGTGCATGCCCCATACCTTGGCGTGGAGCGCCGTGCTGCGCGCCGTGCGGCCTTTCACCGTGACCGGCACTCCCGCGCCGCTGCCGTCGCGCGCACCGGGGTACGTGGCCCAGAAGCGATCGAAGTCGAAGTACTCGGGAATGGTGTGCGTCCATCCCGAGATCTTGACTGCCCCCAGGTCCTCGCCCATCGACACCACGTAGCCTCTGCGCTTGGCGGCGTATTTCTTGCCGCTCGACGCTGCGCGCTCGCGGTTCTCCGTCTCGGGCCTTGCGGCATCGTGGCTCGCCCCATGCGTCCGGTAGTAACGCGAGTCGAGCAGATGGGCGAGCGCCGAGAAGTATTCCTCCTTCACGTCCGCGACGAAGCCGGCGAGCCGGTCAGGCAGCGCCGCGCCGCCGGCCAGCGACGCCGCCTCGGCCGCGCCACGCTCGACCGCCTCGTCCAGGCTCTCGAGCGCCCGTTGCAGCACGTCGTCGGACAGATCGCGGTACTTGGTCTGCCTCTGGAGCCATTGCGTGCTGGCGAGCAGCGTCTTGCCGTAGCGCTTGAGCACCTCGGGCTTGAGCTCCACGAAGAAGAGGTGGAAGTCGCCGGGATTCTCTCTCAGGTCCGCGCGTCTCCAGCCTTCGTCGGCCGCATACTTCTCGCGCACCGGCAGCTTGAACTCGTGGAGCCGTGACCGCACCCCGTCCATCGAGTGCTCGACGCCGGCGGCGTCGAAGAAGCGGCAGCCCTGGAGGTGCGCCACCATCTCGCCGATCGTCTGCGCGCGATCGGGACCGATGGTGTTGAAGATCAGGCACGTCTTGTCGGCCACGGGCGCCGGAGCGAAGCCGGCGAAGTCGATGCCGCCCCCGCGGTTGTTGCCGCCGTTGTACGAGCGGCAGGCGGCCTCCCAGATGGCGTGCACGGTGACCGGCTCGGAGACGGCGAGCGAGCCCACGCGGCACGAATCGTGATCATGTCCCGGCGCAGGCTCGAGCCCTCCGGAAGGAGCGGGATGGTGCGGCATCTCGAGCAGATCCGTCCGGCCGCGGAGCTTGCGGATGTCATCGATGAGGCGCTCTCGATCCACGACCCTCCCCGTCTCGTCGAGCGCGCCGCTCTCCCGGTTCAGGGCATCGACCAGCACCGCCAGTTTCACCATGTTGAGCACGGTCCAGTTGCGGAAGCGCTGCCGCATCATCGCGCGGTCGTTCTGGACGGTCAGCTCGGGTTTGGTGGTGATGCCGCCGCGCGGGCAATCGAGGTGACAGTTCCCGCACTGGTTGCAGCCGAACGCCACCGCCTTGCCGATGCTGGCTTCGACCAGGCCGTCGGCGCCGGCGATCAGCACCTTCACCATGTCCAGCTCGCCGCGCAGCCCGCCCGAGGCGAACAGCCGCGTTCCGCCGCCCGCGCCGAAGGGCGCGCCGTTCAAATCCCGGATCGACTTGAGCACGCCGCTCTGATCGAGATCCACCTTCTCGCCCACCAGCGCGTGATGGGTATGAAGGATGGTGCGGAAGATGTCCGGCCAGCCGACGTGCGAGCTGTCGGCGTGGTAGTTGCCCGAGCCGCCGAGGCCCGAGTCGACCAGCAGGTAGTCCACCACGAAGTTGGACCACATGCCGGCGGCCACGTACTTGGTGTAGGTCGAGCCCGTGATCTTGATGCCGCAGTGATTGTGATAGAGGAGCCAGAGCCAGACCTCGGCCGGCATGTCCTCGATCGAATAGATGTCGTGTTTGGGATCGGGCGACAACGCGTCGGTGCCGATTGGGATGTTGCGCGCCTTGCTCACCGTGCTGGTGACCTTGGCGCCGGAGAGTCGCCCGCCCTTGCCGGGCTTCGCGCCCTGGTTGATCTTGATCTCCACGTCGCGCACCCGGCGCAGATCCGCGGCATGAATGCCGAAGTGCCCGCTCGCCGCCTGCATGCTCTCCCACGCCATGTCCTCGTCGCGGAGACGCAGCGGGCCGCCCTCGCCCGATGAGGTCATCGAGAGCCCGGCGTTGCCTTCGATGCGCGCCATCAAGAACTCTTCCGACGCCGCGCCGAGCGAAATGCTGGCGTGGCTCACCGGTCCCTGCCACACCGGCTCGCGGAAGCCGAATCCCGACAGCACGAACGTCGACGCTCCGGGCTCGCGCCGCAGCGTCACGGCGCCGTCGCGCGAGGCGCGCACCACGCTCGCGCCCCGGCCGCCGTGGCCCTGGGACAGCAGCTCGATCTTCTTCTCCGCATGATCGCCGTCGCGGCTGACCAGCGTGAGCGCGCCGCTCGCCGAAAGCGCAGGCTCGATCGTGGTGGCCGGGATACGCACCTCGAAGCCGCCGCGCGCGTCGGCGGTGAAGCTCGCCAGGACTCGCTGCCCGAGCACCAGCCTCACCTCGGTGGAAGCCGGGACCGCGCCGGGACGCAGGAATCCGCGCGGCACCGCAAGCGAAACGTAGTCGAGCAGCGCGGGATCCCGAGCGAGGCGCGCCAGCGACCAGCGCAGCGATCCTGGCGAGAGCTGGAGCCGGATGCCGTCCATCGACCGCGGTCCCATGTCGCCCGAGATCAGGAAGTCCTGCTCGCGGGGCATTTCGCCGGCGGCCATCCGGTAGATGACCTCGAGGAAGTCGGCGTTGAGGCTGCGGTTGGAATTGGTGAGGTGATAGTTGGCGTCGTGCTGGGCGAGGATCTTCGCCACGTGGACCAGCGGCAGGTCCGGACGGCGCTGTCCGAGCAGGGCCGACACCTTGAAGGTCTCGCGCACCGAAGCCGGCACCGGCTCGGCCTCGACGCGCTGCTGGTTGAGCTCGGCGTTGATCGCGGCGAACTCGGGCGTCACCAGCTGGTCGACCTCTCGCATCCAGTCCTCGGTCATCGTGATCGCCATGGTGTTGCCCGAAGTCTTCTGGATGTCATCGATTCCCATGCACGACAGGAAGTCGAGGATGCTGTGCTGCCAGCAGGTGAGCGTGTTCACCGCCTGGCGCCGCAGCTCCTCGCGATCGACGCGCTCGAGCTCCGCCAGCGCCTGCGCGACCGCCGAACCGTGATAGACGTCGATGAGCGCCGGCAGGAGCGCAATGCCCGCCACGTGAGTCATGGCGCCGCCATTGGCTCCGAGCAGCACGGACTCGTAAACCGTCGCCGCGGACGACTGGGTGTCGCTGTCTCCTCCGGCGGAGACCAGCTGCACGCGCGCGCGGATCAGCCGCGACTTGAGAAACGCATCGATCCTGGGCGTCAGCCGATACGACTTCTCGGCGCCCGCGTGGTAGTGGATCATCGCCACGCCTTCGAGCCGCACCGCCTGCTCCAGCGCCTGCCAGAATCCTGCGCCGTATCGCAGGAACACCGAAAGCCTGAGACCAGGTTTCACGTCCAGGAGCCTGCGCGCGTGTTCCTGGAGCGCAGGACTCCATTCGATCTCGACGATGCGTCCGCCGCGCAGGGCCGCCTCGAGCGCGACCCGGGCCGGGCCCGGCTCGGTGAGCCGATCGAGATCGGGGGGCGCGAAACGCAGCACCAGGTTCGCGGCGTGGGGCGCGAGCGCCGGCGCGTGCTCGACGTACGAAGCGACCTCGACCACGACCAGGGAGCGAGTGAGCAGGTCCTGATCGGGGTTCGCCGCCTGGATCGCCTCCAGGTACGCCAGCTCGAGCGTCTCGCCGTCGCCGTAGGGCAGCGGGCCGACGATCATCGGCAGGTCGAGGCGCACCGGATCGAGCGCCATGAGCTGCTCCCCTTCGCCCGAGCGGAAGATCACGGCCGGGGCCTTTCGCACGATGTCCCACGCGGTGGAGAACTCTTCGCGCAGGCCGTCGTTGGCCGGATGCGTGATCGCGGCGTGCGAGAAGTAGGATCGCCACAGCCCGTAGTGCCACGCCGCGCCAATGGTGAGCGGCTCGGTGCGGAAACGCTCCTTGAGTAGCTTGTCGAGATCGAAGGCGCTGATCTCGAGCTGCGGGATGTCGCGCGATACACGCGAGTAGTGGGCCAGGAACAGACGCCCGCGCTGCGCGCGGCCCAGCGTCCAGAACGCCGCGACATCGACTCCGGCTCGCTCGAGCAGGAAATCGAGCGCCGCGCGGGTCCGCCCGCGGTCATCCACTTTGGGACTCTCGGGATCCACGACCAGCGTGAGCAGGTCCTCCCACAGCGACAAGCGCTTCAGGAAACGCTCGTCCTGCGCGTCGGGGCCCGCGGGAGACGGCGCCAACGCCCGTCGCGCGACGCCTTCGTGCTCGGGCGCGAGCGCCTTGTCCACCCGCGGCTCGGTGGAGGCGGGCGCGCCGGGGCGGCCGTTCTCGGCGTCCCTGCCGGTGCGAGGACGCGCGCCGACTTCTTCCGCCAGCTTCTCGATGCCGATGCTCACGGAGCCCCCAGCTTCTCGAACTCCTCGAGTGCGATGAACCAATCGCGGGTCGGCGCTTCCATCACGCGCAACGTCTGCCCTCCGTTCATATGATTGGCCGGACACACTTCCACGCAGGTGCCGCATCCGATGCAGCGATGCTGATCCGTGGTGATCCAGCGTGGGTCGCTTCCCTCGAGCTCCTTGTTGGCGCCGGTCGGACACACCGAGACGCAGCCGCCGCAATGAAGGCAGGTGGCCGCCGGTCCGGCGTCGTTCTCGGAGCGGAACAGGAGGAAGCGCGCCATGCCGGGAAGCGACGCGGGCGTGCGCTTCACGTAGCCGCCCGGGCGAAGCTCGAGGAAGTCGCGCAGATAGCGAGGCGAGCCACGGACGGCGGTGAGGATCGCCACGTGGCGCTCACGATCATAGGGCCGCTCCTGGTTCGACGCGTTCTGCAGCTGCTCGTAGAGCGGAAGGTGCGGAATCCCTGCCTGGCAGACTTCCTCGCAGTTGCCGCAGCGCATGCACAGGTCGAGCAGCGCGCTGCCCGTGGCGGTCACACGCTCGCCCGCGAACGAAGCCTCGCCGAGGTGCGTGAGCATCTGCGGCAGCCGGATCTTCGATTCGTGGAAGATCGGGCACACGGTGTTGCACTCGCCGCAATTGACGCAGTGGAGCGCGCGCGCCGCGGCGACCTGCGGCGTGACCTCCGTCGCGGCGGCTCGCGTCTCGACCGGCTCGCCCCGGCCTGAGGCCGGCCCGGGAAAGGCGCTCATCAGCGCGCGCAGCCCGCGTCCCAGCGCGGCGCCTCCGGGAAGCCCGAGCAGCGAGCGGAGCAGCGTGACGCCCGGCACCATCGTCGACGCCACCAGCGCGCCGAGCACGCCGTGGAGCTCGAGGCCGATCAGCACGCCGCGGTTCAGGAGCCAGCCCGGATCGAGGCGGCGCTTGGCGTCGCGCAGCCGAGCCGCGGCGGCTCCGAACTTGCGGCCGAAATAGGCGGCCTGCCAGCGGCCGAGCACGTAGGGCTTTCCTTGATGGCGCGCCATCGCCAGGTCGAGCAATGCCGGCGCCAGCACCAGGTCCATGGCCACCGAGCCTTTGCGGTGATCGGTGAGGTATCCGGCGATCACCAGCGCGCTGCCGTCGGCGAGGAAATAAGCCTCGGCGTCGAGCTCGTTCCCTGCCGCCTTCGCGAGCGCAACGGCAGCGGGCAGGAACCGCGCGACCTCCGCGACCGGCATCGCGATCTCCGCCGCCAGCAGGCCAGGACCGAGCCGCTTGGTCTGCTGCGGCTTGAAGCGCTCGGCCGAGATGCGCACGCTCTCCTCGTCGAGAATGCGCGGCCTGCCCGGCGCCTCGGCCAGGGCGCCGACGAAGGCGCGCGCCGGTTCCATCTCGGTGAAGTCGACCCACAGGTAGCCGCCGGCGTGATCGTGATCCCGCGCCGTCCTAGCGCCGAGCTCCGCCGGCTCGGCGATCCGGGTCCACGGCAGTCTCTGGCCCGAGGACAACATCGACGGGAGCTTCTTCCATCCCTTCGCCGCCTCGTCCTTCCACACCTTGCGCACGTGGTGAAGGTGGGACGCGGAGAAGAACTTCACGTTGGCCGGCGCCGCGAACTTGCTCCCGGCCTCACGGCAGACCCACGCCGCGGCCTCGAGCGCCTGAGCCCTGGTCTCGAACGAGAGCAGAAGGGACGCGTTGGGCCGACGGGCCTCGATTCGAACGGTGAGCTGGAGCACGAGGCCGAGCGCGCCTTCGCTGCCGGCCAGATCCGCGAGCGTGAGCGGCGCGTAACCATGCTGCTCGAACCACCGCGAGGCTTCCGCCGCCGGCAGCGTGCGGCGATGCCGCTCTTCGGGCACATCGAGCCGGCCGTCGTCGTGGAAGCGAACGTGCTCGCCTCCGGGGAGCAGCACGTCGGCCACGCGCACGGCGTCGAGCGCGCGGCCGCGACCGAAGGCGTTGAGCCCGATTCCGCCGGTCACGAACCAGCCGATCAAGGTGCCGCCGAGGTTCGAGGGATAGCTCGTGAGCGCGAGGCCTCGATCCGCCAGCTTCTGATGAATGGTGCGCAGACGCGCGCCAGCGCCGATCACCGCCACCTGCCCCGAAGGATCGATCTCGATGAGGTCGAGCCGGGACACGTCGAGCGTCAGTCCGCCGTCGTTGGGAACCGAGCCGCCCATCGCGGTCGACGCGGCGCCACGCAGGGTGACCGGCACCTTCGAGCGCCGGGCCCAGGCGAGCGCGGCCGCGCACTCGGCGGGAGTGACCGGCAGGAAGATGAGGTCGGGGACGGCGCGGGTCAGCCGCCGGGTGAACAGTCCGCCGAGATACACGTTCTGGTCCCGGTCCGCCTCCTGACGGAGGACAGGATCGGTGACGATGCGCTCGGACAGCCCGGCGCTCGAGCCGTCGCCTTCGGCGATCGCATGGAAGAGCGAGCCCGCCAGCTCACGCGTGCGCGATGGAGCCGAGCGCTCGGACGGGGACCGGCCTTCGTCGAAGAAGAAATGGAGGTCGGGGATCCTGGCTCGGACGATCCCTGCTCGTTGCTCCGAAGTCAGCTTCGTGAACTCGTCGAGCGGATGCCCGACGGCTCTTTCGAGGAAGGAGTCCTTCGTCATCCCGGAGGGTTGGGGAAGCGCAAACCGCCTGACGGCCTCACTGGACCGCCACCGTGCGGCGCTCGAGCGCCGGGAGGCGCGCGAACCGAGGCACTATATCAGGTATTTCCCCCGCCTGCTCGGGCTCGGCTAACGCAGGAAGAGGATGCGGGTCACGCTCACGAACGAGAGCACGATCCCCGCGATGGTGGCGATGAGCAGCGCGAAAGCCAGGATCATCACCGCGTTGCTCTCGCGCTTCTCGCTGCCCGTCCTCATCGCCTGCGCGGCCAGCCAGCCGCCCGCGAATCCCCCGCCATGCGCCCAGTTGTTGACCGAGGGCATCATGAAGCCCATCACGAACATGATCAGGGCCCACTGCCACATCTGGGCGGTGAGCTGACCCTGCCCGGCGCGGCGCCCGTAGACGATCGAGGCGGCAAGAAGGCCGAAGATCGCCCCCGAGGCGCCGATCGACGGCGATTCGCTCATCATGTTCGACACCAGGAAGCCGATCGCGCCGGCCACGTTGAAGATGACGAACGCGCGTGCCGGGCCGAAGTATTCCGTCACCGCGGGGCCGAGGTTCCTGATCCACATCACATTGAAGAAGATGTGCAGCAACGATCCGTGGAGGTAGATGGCGGTCAGCAGCGTCCAGTACCAGCCCTGGTCCCAGGCGACGCCGCCCGTCATGCCGAGCTGCCACAGCGCTCGCGAGCCCGGGGAAAGGATTCCGAAGAAGCCCGTGAAGCGGAAGATGGCCTCGGGCTGCAGGACCAGCGAGCCGATATAGAGGGCGATGCAGCCGGTCGCGATCAGCGCGATCAGGTCGATGCGGCCGCCCAGCAATCGCTGAAGCGCGGGCGACCATCCATAGAGACCGGGTTGCCAGGCGCCGCAGAAGGGGCATTTCTTCTCGCTCACCGAGATGAGCTTGTTGCAGTTGGGGCAGATCATCGCCCCCTGGGTCTGGCGCATGGCCTCGGAGCATACGCAATTCTCGCTCGTTCGATTGCGGCACCGTAAGAGCTACCATCAAAGGTGCGCCCGTCTTATGGGTGCGCTCGCGATGTGGGGTCTACCGGGAGGATCTCGTTGTCCTCGTTCGACATTCCTCGACTGGCTCGGATCTTCCTGATCATCGGCCTCGCCTGGGGCGGGCCAGCCGCGGCGCTCGCTCTCGGTCGCCTGGTGCGACTGCCGGGCGGCTCCGCGCTGATGCTGGCCCTGGCGGGCGGCGCGGCGGCCACGGCGCTCGCGCTGTGGACCACGCGGGTCCGCCGACGCAAGGCGGTGCATCCCGTGAGTCGCGGTGATGGCCTGTCGTCATGGGACCAGATGGCCGATCCGCGCGACCACTATGCCAACCGCTGGGCGATGTACCAGGGCCTCACCCAGTGGCTCGCGAGCCGAGACTGGAAGGGCCGGTCGATTGTCGAATTCGGACACAGCAACGATGTGCTGCGCTCGTTCATGGACGGCGCCACGTACGTGGTGCTCGAATACCCGGAGCACGATATCCAGCGCCTCGATCGCGTGCCTTCGGACCAATTCGATCTGGCGGTGCTCGATCAAACGCTCGAGCACGTGCCGGATCCCGAGCGCGCACTCGCGGAAGTGCGCCGCGTGCTCAAGCCAGGCGGAGCCGCCATCGTCACCACGCCGTTCCTGCTTCCACTCCACGGCACCAGCGAGTATGGCGACTACACCCGGTGGACCCCGCAAGGCATGCAGACGATGCTGCGCCGCTGCGGCTTCGAGGCCGATGTGTACTCGTGGGGCAACCTGCCGGCCGCGCGCGAGCTGTTGGGATCGATGTACCTCTCCGCCGCGGACGCGAGAGCTCGCCACCTCGCGATCGGCAATAGCGACAGCGACGCGCCGTATCCGATCACCGTCTGGGCGATCGCCACGAAGCAGTGAGGCTAGGAGCCTCCCAGCTTGCCCACCATCACCACCGGTCCCGTCGGCGCCCTGGGATTGGGCGAGCCACCCTGGGGCTCGAGCGACACCGCGAAGCCGCTGAGCGTGTCCTCGGCACCGAGATGCTCCAGTCGCATGGTGGCGCGCCCCTGCGCGTCGGCTTTGATGACGCCCAGGCTGGCCACGCCGTCGGGACGCATGGCCCACAGCTCGTAATCCTTGCCGGCCGGCGGCGTGAAGTGATCGAACACGATCACGGCGCTCGACGTGCGCGGGTCGAAGACGGCGCGCGCCTTGAGCGCCTGCACACCGGCGGGTGTGATCACCAGCTCGGCGGCGCGCGCGTCCGGAGCACTGAGCACTTCGGCCCAGCGGCGCTCCTCGGCGAGGCGGCGTTCGGCTTCGGCGAGCTGCCGCCGATGGCTCTCGAGATCGGCGCGAAGGTGCTCGGCCGCGTTCCATTGCATCATGGTGACGACGGCCAGCGCGGCCGCAGCCACGGCCCATGCCCAGCTGGTCCGGCTCGGCCGGTGCCTGGCCATCGACACCACGCGGCCACCGTCGGCCCTCGGTCGCTCGGCGGCGGATCCGCCGGCGGCCTCTTGCTCGACCGCATCCAGGATGCGGGTGCGCAAATCACCACTGGGCTTCGCGGAACGAGCCGAGGCAGCGAGCGCCACCACCGACGTGGAGAAGTCGGCCAGCGCGCGCTCGCACTCGGGACAGCCCTCGGCAAGATGGCGCTCGAGGATGCGCCGGTCTTCCTCGTCCAGACTTCCCAGGGCGAGCCCCGCGCACATCTCGAGATGCTCGTCGCGATGGATGCTCACGCCCACTCCTCCTGAGGCAGCAGCTCCTTGAGCCGCATGAGCCCTTGCCGGGTCCAGGACTTCACCGTGCCGAGCGGCGCATTCAGGCGCTCGGCGATCTGACTCTGCGAGAGCCCTTCGAAGTATGCGATCTCGAGCACCTGCCGCTGCTGCGGCGCCAGCTCGCTGAGCGCGTCGCGGACGCGGGCGCCGAGCTGGCCGAGAGCCATGCCGGCCACGGGATCGGCGGGTGCTGCGGGCGGATCGACCTCGTCACGAGACTCGGCGCGGCGGCGCGATCCCAGGCTGCGGTAGAGATCGAGCGCCCGGCTGCGACCGATGGTCAGGATCCAGGCGGCAACCGAGCCGCGCCTGCCGTCGTACGATCGCGCGCTCTTCCACACTTGAACCCAGGCCTGCTGCACGGCGTCCTCGGCGTCCGCGGAGCTCCGCAGGATGCGGAGCGCCACGGAGTACGCCAGCGAGCCATAACGGTCGTAGAGCTCGGCGAGGGCGCTCTGATCCCCTTCGCTCACGCGCCGCAGGCAAACTCGATCGTCTTCCTGCTGGCTCATGAGCTCGGCGGGTCCGCCTCCACGGTTCTCACGGGTCTACGGAGCTCGCGGAGATTTGGACGAGGAAGGTCGTTGCTCAGGCCGTCGTTGCTTCTCGATAGCGAACCCTCAGCGCCGGGCTGAGGCCCACTTCGACGAGCACTTCCTTCGGCACCAGCGAGCCGACCGACAATCCCTTCTGGATGTCGGCGAGCTGGAACAGGGCCTTCACCGCCATGGTGGAGACTCTGCTCTCGGCGATCGACGCGAGCAGCGCATTGCGCTCGTCTTCCGAGATCTGGTTCGCCAGAGTGCAGATGACGACGAACTTCGGCGTGAGCGCGAGATCGATGTCGAGCCCTTGAACCGAATAGCCGGCCTGGCGGATGGCCGGAAGCAGGGTGTTGATGTCCGTGGTCATGGTCTTGGCGACATCGCCGCCAAGCTCGCCCACTTTCCCGATCTTGCTTCCTGCGTGTTCGAGAACCTCGGTCGCCTTGTCCGCGAGTCCCTTGAGAAGCTCGGTCATGGTTTCACCTCCGCGCGAGGCGGCCAGATTACGCCAGTCGCAACCTCTTCGATAGAAGGAACGCTCGTCCGAAGCCTGGACGTTCGGGCATTCCACCGGTCGATGGGCCGGTCCCTCGCAGCCGGCCGGCGGCTTGCGTTCGCAGGCGGCGTGGCGCATCTTGACGCACACACGTCGTTAGGGGTGGTCGGCCCAATGGCCGGCCTGAGAGCAGACCCTTCGAACCTGAACTGGGTAAAGCCAGCGTAGGGAAACGGCGAAGACAAGCGAGCTCTCCGGTTGCCTTCGAGCCGTCCCTTCGCGGACGGCTCTTTCGTTTGGGCGTCCCGGGAGCACGATGTTCAGTCGCAGTCCTCTCGACTGGGGAATCCTCCTCGCCTATTTCGCGTTCCTGATCGCGGTGTGGCTGCGCCGGACGGGTCGCTCCGAAGGCGCGGTCGATTACCTGGTCGCGGGCCGCAGGGTGACGCTGCCCGCCCTCGTCGCCACGCTGGTGGCCACGTGGTACGGCGGAATCCTCGGCGTCGGCGAGTACTCCTACCGGTACGGGATCTCCAACTGGCTCGTCTTCGGCGTGCCGTACTACTTGGGCGCGCTGCTCTTCGCCTGGCTGTTCGCACGCCGCGCGCGCGAGGCGGCGCTGTACACGATCCCCGACCTGCTCGCGCAGCGTTACGGCCGCGGCCCCGCGGTGGTCGGGGCGCTCGCGGTGTTCGTCACCGCGGCCCCGGCCGCGTACGTGCTCATGCTCGGCACCCTGTTCGCCGGCATGACCTCGGCGCCGCTCTGGCCATCGGTGATCGCCGCGGCAGTGTTCTCGCTCTTCTACATCACCAAAGGCGGGATGCGCGCCGTGGTGTTCAGCGACCAGGTGCAGTTCGTCCTCATGTACGTCGGCATGGCGATCATGCTGGCGTTCGCCGTGGGCAAGCTCGGCGGCCTGCCTTACCTCGCCTCTCGTCTGCCCGAGAGTCACTGGACGTGGCATGGCGGCAACCCCGCATCCGCGATCCTGGTGTGGTACTTCATCGCGCTCTCGACGCTCGTGGATCCCGCCTTCTGGCAGCGCGCCTACGCCGCGCGAGATCCCAAGGTCGCTCGCCGCGCGGTGCTGTGGTCGGTCGTGTTCTGGATCGTGTTCGACTTCATGACCACCTTCACCGGGCTCTACGCGCGCGCGCTCCTCCCCGATCTGGCGCAGCCGGTCGACGCCTATCCCGAGCTCGCCCGCCGGCTGCTGCCGCCGGTGGCCATGGGGCTCTTCTACGTCGGCATGATCGCCACGGTCATGAGCACGATCGACTCCTACGGCTTCATCGCCGCCGGCACCATCGGGCGCGATCTGATCTGGCGGCTGCGCGGCGAGCGCGACGAGTCGCGCATCGCCAGCTACACGCGCGTTGGGCTGTGGATCGCGTGCGGGTTTGCCGCGCTGCTAGCGCTCGCCCACGGAAGCGTGATCGGTCTATGGCACGACCTCGGCTCGATCACGACTCCGGTGCTCCTGCTGCCGGTCGGCGCCGCACTGGTCGGGCGCGGAATGCTCCCTTCGCGGTGGACGGTGACGTCGATGCTGGTCTCTTTCGTGGTCTCGCTCGTCTGGGTGCTGTCGAAGACCTTGGATGAAGCCGGCACGGCGCGCTATCCGTGGTCGATCGAGCCGATCTACGCGGGTCTCGGCGTGTCGTTGTCGCTGTATCTCGCGGGATGGGCTTGGGAATGGGTGCGCCGGCGGCTGCCTTCGCGACGCATCGAGGAGGGAGAGCACATCGGATGATTTCCACATCGCTGCTGGCGGCCGCGCTGTTCATGCAGGCCACGACGACGGACACCACTGCGACCGATACGCTGGGACGTGTCGTGCCGCTGCCTGCGGTGGAGGTCAGCACCACGCGCCTCGAAGCCGCGAGTCCCTACGCCCGCTCGACGATGGATCGAGCCGCCATCGAGCGCGCGAATTGGGGCCAGGACACCCCGATGGCGTTGTCCACGCTGCCCGGCGCCTATGCCTACTCCGACGCGGGGAACGGCATCGGCTACTCCTACCTCTTCATCCGCGGCTTCCCGCAGCGCCGGATCAGCGTGCTGGTCAACGGCGTGCCGCTCAACGACCCGGAGTCACACGAGGTCTACTGGATCGATCATCCCGATCTCCTGGCCTCCACCGCGGAGGCGCAGGTGCAGCGTGGCGTCGGCTCCGCGCTCTACGGCGCCGCGTCCGTGGGAGGAAGCGTGAGTCTGGAGACCATGCCGCTCGCCGCGGCTCCCACCTTCCGCGCCACCGCGGGGTACGGATCGTTCGACACCAAGCGTGTGATGATCGAAGGCATCTCGGGGCCGCTCGCATCGGGCTGGAATCTCTACGGCCGTTATTCGCGCATCGAGTCCGACGGCTACCGTGACCGGTCCGATACCAAGCTGTGGTCCTACGCGCTCTCGGTGCAGCACGCGATCACGGCGAATCAGTGGTCACGGATCAATCTCTACGGCGGCCCCGAGGAGACTCACCTCGCCTACCTCGGCATCCCCCAGTCCTACCTCGATGGCGGCATCACCGGTGACGCCGATCGCGACCGGCGCTACAACCCGATCACCTACGAAGGCGAGCGCGACCACTTCTTCGAGCCCCACTACGAGCTGCTCCACCACTGGGCGCTCTCACCCACGGCGAATCTGTCGCAGACGCTCTTCTACTTCGACGGCGAAGGTTTCTACGACGAGCGGCGGCTCGGGCAGAGCCTGAGCGACTACCGGCTCTCGCCTTGGGCGACTTCGGACTCCACCCTGTTCCCGCGGCACTATTACGCGCAGGACACCACCGGTGCGCTGGTGCAGGACGGCTCCGGAAACTTCACCGTCGAGCGCTTCGACGCCGTGCGCAAGCGCTTCATCAGGAACCGGCACTACGGCTGGGTGCCGCGCCTCCAGCTGCGCCGTGACGCGCACACGCTGACGGTGGGCGGCGAGCTCCGCGCGCACGACGGCCGTCACATCGGCTCGGTGATCTCGGGCAGCGGCCTGCCCCCCGGCACCGAGCCGGATCACGTCTACTACGACTACCATCCTCGCACGCTCTCGACTGGACTGTTCATGCGAGAGGAATGGTCGCCGAGCGCGTCGCTGGCCTGGACCCTCGATCTGGCGTGGCGCCATCAGGGCTACTTCATGCGCGGCGACCAATTCGACGGCATCGAGTTCGACCAGTCGTACGACTTCGGTCTTCCGCGGCTCGGCGTGCGCTGGCGCCCGCGCGCGGACCTCACGCTGTTCGCGGCGGCGGGCCACTCGCGGCGCGAGCCCGCGTTCAGGGACCTCTACGACGCGGAGGGCGCCGGCAGTGTGCCCTTGTTCGCGAACGGTGAGCCGCTCGTCGAGCCGGAAAAGGTGATGGACTACGAAGCCGGCGTGTCGTGGACGAGCGCGCGCGCGCAGCTCGGCGCGAATCTGTTCCGCATGGACTTCGAGGACGAGCTGGTTTATGCGGGCCAGTTCAACACCGACCTCGGCTATCCGATCCTTGGCAACGCCGCGCGATCGGTCCACCAGGGAATCGAGCTCACCGCCGCGGCGGGCGCGCCGGCCTCGCCTTTCCTGCTCACGGCCAACGCCACGCTCAGCGACAACCACTTCGTCGAGTACCGCGAGCACTACGGGCCCACGCCCGGCGACGAGGTGAGCTACGACGGCAACGCGATCGGCTTCTTCCCCGGAGCGCTCGCCAACGCCTCGGCACGCGCCGCATGGCGCAACGCCACGCTCGAGGTGGCGGCGCAGTACGCGGGACGCATGTATCTGGACAACACCGAATCGAAGGACGCGAGCATCGGCCCGCGTACGGTGGTCAACCTGAATGCCGGCTGGCGGTTCAGCACGAAGGCGTTGACCTCGGCCGAGCTTGCGCTGCGGATCTTCAACCTCCTCGACCGCCGCTACGCGACCAGCGGTTACATGGATTACGACGCCGGAGGTAATCTGGTCCCGCAGTTCATTCCGGCGGCGACCCGTCACTGGCTGGCGGAGCTGCGGCTCGGGTTCTAGAGGGGCGCGAAAGCGATGAGACGTTCCACCGAGGAGCTCCGGGCGCAGCTCCGCGCCCGACCCGCGTGATCCCGGACAACCTCCGCATCGGTCCGATCCCGATCCACTGGTTCGGCATCTTCCTGGCCCTGGCGATGGCCGCCGCGGGCTGGGCCACGTCCCGTGAGTTTCAGCGCCGCGGCCTCGAGGGCAAGCTGGCATGGGACGCGGCGATCCTGGGCGCGCTGGGCGGAGTCGCGGGCGCTCGTCTGTGGGTGATCTTCGAGAGCTGGCCGGCCTTCATCGAGAACCCGGTGCGTTTCATCTTCACGGGTGGCGGACTCGCGTGGTACGGCGGGCTCCTCGGCGGCACGATCGCTCTGACGCTCTTCTTCCGGCGGCATTCGATACCATGGCTGGCGGGGGCCGACGCCGTGGCGCCGGCGCTGGCGCTCGGACATGCGGTGGGTCGGATCGGGTGCCAGGTCTCGGGCGATGGCGACTGGGGGACCGAGACCAAGCTCCCCTGGGGCATGGCCTACCCGCACGCGGTGGTGGGCTGGGACTACCCCCCGGACGTGCGCGTCCACCCGACCCCGATCTACGAGATGCTGGCCTACCTCGCGATCTTCGCGTGGCTGTGGCGCACACGGCATCGGTCGGAGCCGAGCGGCCGTCAGTTCGGCCGCTACCTGGTGCTCGCCGGGATCGCACGATTCCTGGTCGAGTTCGTGAGGATCAACCCGCGAGTCGCGCTAGGACTCAGCGTGGCCCAATGGGTGAGCCTGGTGTTGATCGTCGTGGGGCTCGGTCTCCTGCTCAAGCCTCGGTCTAGCGCGGTGGACTCCAGCCAAGGCTAGTCGGCGGCAGGGCAAGCGCGTTGCGGCGCTCAGCAACAGACCGCCAAGTCGGCGGCAGGGTACGCGGGCAAGTCGCCGGCGCCGCAGGTAGCGTGTGTGCGATCCGGCTGGGGTCCAACACCCTAGACCGAGGCTGACTCTGCCGACCTGGCGGTTTCCTCTTGAGCGCCTGGAACCCATGCATGTCAAGACCGTGTCACACAAAACTGCGCCGGCGCAGTTTTGTGTCATTTCCATAACAAGCAAGCCGCACCTCATGACAAGCATTTTGCATCACAGTCAATCTTGACCATAGAAAAAGATTGAACCTTGGTCATTGTTTGTGCGATCTATATTGGCCCCTGGTCATGAATGACCAAGGTCCAAACAAAGGATCGAACGATGACGGACATGGAGCTCGGCCGCCGCGAACGGAAGAAGGAAGAGACGCGCCAGCGAATCTTCCAGGCCGCCCTCGAGCTGTTCAAGCAGAAGGGCTTCGAAGCCACGACGGTCGACGACATCACCGAGCGCGCCGACGTCGCCAAAGGCACCTTCTTCAACTACTACCCGCGCAAAGAGTCGGTGGTCTTCGATCTCTGCTTCGAGCATCTCGCGGACGTCGAGAGCCACAGCGAGTCCCTCGGCAAGAAGGCGCTGCCCGCCGTGAAGCAGATCGTCGAGCGCATGCGCTACGCCGCGGAGCTGTATATGAACGACCGCGATCTCTCCCGCGCCATGCTGCTGCAGCTCTTCAAGGGCTCGGCCCCCGCCCCCGAGGGGATCGAGATCAACCAGCGCGCACAGAACATGATGCGCGCTCTCGTCGAGCGCGCGCAGGCCGCGGGTGAGATCCGGCGTGACGCCGATCCCGAGCGCGCCACCTACGTGCTGCGCTCGATCTTCTTTTTCACCGTGCTGGTGTGGGCCTGCGCTCCGAACGAGCCCTACGACCTGTCGAAGGAGCTCACCGCCCGGATCCGGCTCGCATTGGAAGGGCTGGCCGCGGCCCCGGGAGGTGCGTCGTGAAGACCATCGGCGCTCGGGCGCTCGCGCTCCTGGCGCTCGCCGCGCCGGCGCTCGCCGCGCCGGCGTTCGCCGCGAAGCTGACGCTCGACCAGGCTGTCGCGCGCGCGCTCGAGCAATCGGAAGAAGTGCGTCTGACCCAGGCACAGCTCCTCGATGCCAAGGCGCGGGTGCGCTCGGCGACGTCGGCCGCGATGCCGCAGATCAACGGCAGTATCACCTACCGGCACCAGATCGACTCGATCTTCGAGCCCTTCGCCGCCGACAGCACGCTGGGCGCCGCCTTCTCGAAGTCGTCGTTCGGCGCCGTGAGGGACTGGACGGTCGCGCTCGAGGCGTCGCAGCTGCTGTTCGACGGCGGCAAGTGGAACGCCGCGCTGCGCGGCTCGAAGTTCTACCTGAGCGCCGCGACGGAACAGAACCGTGAAGCCATCTCCGATCTCGTCTACCAAGTGAAGGCCGCCTATTACCAGGCCGTGGCCGCCAGGCGGCTGGAAGAGATCTCGGTGAGCAGCCTGAAGCAGGCCAAGGAACACGAAGCGCAGGTGGCGCTCTTTCACGAGCAGGGCACCCGCGCCGAATACGACTTGCTGCGCGCGCAGGTGGACGCGGCGAATCAGGAGCCCGCGGTGGTCGCGGCGCGCACCGCGGCCGACCTGGCCACGTTCCGTCTGCGCGAGCTGATCAATCTGCCGAGGAGCGAGCCGATCGAGCTGGTCACGCCGCTCGAGGCTGCGGATGGAACCATCCCGGTGCTGGCGACGGCGTCACTCGCCGCGCCGGATCGCGGCATGCTCGCCGCCTCGGAAGCGAACGTGCGCCTGCAGGAGCAGGCGCTGCGCGCGGCCAAGGCCGACCGCTGGCCCACGCTCGTGGCTTCGACCAGCCTCCAGCAGCAGGCCTTTCCGCAGAGCGAATGGCCGGTGCCGCACGACTTCGTGCGCAACTGGGACGCGCAGATCCGCATGAACGTCCCGATCTTCAACGGCTTCAGGACCGAGGGCGAGGTCCAGCGGGCGCAGGCGGCGCTCCACAAGGCCAAGGCCGAGCGGGATCAGTCGGCGCAGCGTGTGGCGGTCGACGTGGCCCAGGCCAAGGCGCTGCTCGACCAGGCGGGGTCGCAGCTCGCGGCACGCCGCCAGACGGTGCGCCAGGCGACCCGCGCCTTCGAGCTCTCGGAGATCCGCTACACCAACGGAATCTCCACGCAGCTCGAAGTCTCGGACGCGCGCCTCGGCATGCTGCTGGCCCAGGTGCGGCAGGTGGAAGGCGCGCGTGACTATCTGGTGGCTTTGGCCGGCCTCGAGCGGGCGATCGGAAAGACCCTGCCGGTGGAACGCAAGCCGCTCGAAACACTGACCTATTCCGTGAACGTGGAGGCGAAGACCCGATGAACACGCGCATGATTCTTCGTTCGCTTCAGGGTCTCGCCGGTCTCGGCCTGGTTCTGGCGCTCGCCGGTTGCGGGAGCCGTGGCGCGGCCACCGCCGATGGCCACGGCGACCCCTCGGTCGTTCTCGGTCCCAGTGACATCGCTCAGGTGAGCGTCGCCGACCTGACCGAAGGCGTCTCGGTGTCCGGCAATCTGGCGCCCGCCATGGACGCCCGGCTGATCTCCCCGTTCAAGGACGTGATCGAGCAGGTGCTCGTCAAGGAAGGGCAGCATGTGGCCAAGGGCCAGGTGCTGGCGCGCTTCCGCGCCGGCGCCATCGGCCCCTCGGCGGCCAGCGCCGAAGCGCAGCGACGGGTCGCCGAGAGCGACGTGCAGCGCATGAAGAACCTCGTGGAAGCCGGCGCGGTCTCGAAGCGTGACCTCGAGAGCGCGCAGTCCGCGCTCGAAGCCGCGACGGCCAACGCCGCGCTGGCCAACGAGCGGCTCGCCGACGTCACCGTGCGCGCGCCGTTCGCGGGCGTGGTGGCCGAGCGGCACGTGAAGGCCGGCGACCGCGTGGGCGACGGCGATCCGCTGTTCCGCGTGGTCAACACCGCCGAGCTCGAGTTCGAAGCCACCGTCACCGCCGAGCATGCCGCATCGCTCGCGCCCGGGACGCCGGTGGCGCTCAGCGTCTCCGGCATTCCCGATGGCTCGATCTCGGGGCGGATCTCGCGCATCAACGCCACCGCCGATCCTTCCACCCGTCAGGTGAGGGTGTACGTGACGGTGCCGAACAAGGACCGTCGCCTGGTCGGCGACCAATTCGCCTCGGGGCGCGTGGTGCTGCGCGAAGTGCGCCAGGCGATCGCCGTGCCTCCAGCGGCGATCCAGACCGCCGCTGCCGGCGGGAGCCAGGTCTGGGTGGTCGAAAACGGCAAGCTCGCGGTGCGCGCCGTCACCTTGGGACTCAGGGACGAGTCCCAGAATCTCGTGCAGGTGCAGGGACCGTTGAGCACCGGTGACACCGTCGTCGTCGCCAGCGCCGACGGACTGACCGCGGGGCGGTCCGTCCAGCTCCCGAGCCAGGGGAAGTAGTCATGTTCCTCAGCGATCTCTCGATCAAGCGGCCGGTTCTGGCCACGATGATGATCCTGGCCCTGGTGGTGCTGGGCTTCTTCTCCTATCGCCGGCTCGGCATCGATCAGTGGCCGAACGTCGAGTTTCCCTTCCTCTCGGTCGAGACCCGCTACGCGGGCGCCAGCCCGGAAGCCGTCGAGCGCGAGGTGACCAAGCGGATCGAGGAAGCGATCCACACCGCCTCCGGCGTGAAGCAGATCCAGTCGGTCTCGACCGAGGGCTACTCACAGATCTACGTGCAGTTCCACCTCGGCACCAAGATCCAGGACGCTCAGGCCGACGTGCGCGCCAAGATCGACGCGTTGCGGCTCGATTTGCCCAAGGACATCGATCCGCCGGTGGTATCGCGGTTCGACCCCGGGCAGCAGCCGATCATGAGCTTCGCCGTGCGCGGCCAGGGCTGGAGCCTGCGCGACCTCACGCAGCTCGCCGAAGAAACGGTGAGCAAGCGGGTCGAGAACATCCCGGGGGTCGGCAACGTCGGCGTCGTGGGCGGCTTGCGGCGCGAGATCCACGCGCTGCTCCTGCCCGACCGCATGGAGGCGCTCGGGGTCTCCCCCGACATGGTGATGGCGGCGCTGCGCCGCGAGAACGCCGACACGCCCGCCGGCCGGGTGGAGCGCGGCTCGCGCGAGAACCTGGTGCGGCTCAAGGGCCGGCTGGCGCGGCCCGAGGACTTCGCCAACGTGATCGTCGCCACGCGCGACGGCTCCTCCATCCGCCTCGGCCAGGTGGCGCGCGTCGAGGATGCCCAGGAGGAAGAGCGCGACGCCGCCTACCTCGACGGCCAGCGCGCGGTCGCGGTCGAAGTGCGGAAACAGTCGGGCGGCAACACGGTGGCGATCGCCGAAGCCGTCCACGAGGCGATCGCCGAGCTCAACCAGACGCTGCCCACAGGCGTCACGCTCTCGATCATCCAGGACAACTCGACCTACATCCACGAGTCGGTCGACGACGTCCAGCGCACCCTGGTCGAGGGCGCGATCCTCACGGTGCTGATCGTGTTCGTGTTCCTCAACTCGTGGCGCTCGACCGTGATCACCGGGCTCACGCTGCCGGTGTCGGTGATCTCGGCGTTTCTCGCCATCTACGCCTTCGGCTTCACGCTCAACACGATGACGCTGATGGCGCTGTCGCTCGTGATCGGCATCCTGATCGACGACGCGATCGTGGTGCGAGAGAACATCGTGCGACATCTCGAGCGCGGCAAGGACCACTTCGCCGCGGCGCGCGAGGGCACGGCCGAGATCGGCTTCGCGGTGCTCGCCACGACGGCGTCGATCCTGGCGGTGTTCGTGCCGGTAGCTTTCATGGGCGGCATCGTCGGCCGCTTCTTCTATCCGTTCGGCATCACGGTGGCCTTCGCGGTGCTGGTCTCGTTGTTCGTGTCGTTCACGCTCGACCCCATGCTGTCATCGCGCTGGTACGATCCGCACGCCGAGGCCGGCGCCAACCGAGGACGCATCGGCCGGCTGCTCGCGCGCTTCAACGACTCCTTCGCCGGGCTCGGCCGGCGCTATCGCGGCCTGATCGAGTGGGCGCTGCGGCATCGCGCACTGACTCTCGGAATTGCCGCGCTCTCCTTCGTGGCGGCGATCGCGATGGTCGCAACCGGCATCGTGGGCGGGCAGTTCATGCCCAAGTCCGACGAGGGGCAGACCCTGGTCGCCGTCGAGACGCCGGTCGGCTCCTCCATCTCCTACACCGCCGCCAAGACACTGGACGTCGCGGCCTACATCCGCCGCCAGCCCGAAGTCGCCTATACCTATGCGACGGTGGGCGGAGCGCAACAGAACAACGCGGTCAACAAGGGCCAGGTCTACGTGAAGCTCAAGCCGCGCACCGAGCGCAAGCGCAGCCAGCAGGAGCTGGAGGCGGCCTTCCGCCTCGACCTCGGGCACTTCCAGGGCGTGTCGGCGCGCGTGCTGCAGATCGGCGCCGTGGGTGGCGCGCAGGCCCCCATCGTGCTCAACCTGCGCGGCGAGAATCTCGGCAAGCTGGATGAGCTCTCTCAGACCACGCTCGAGAAGCTCCGCGACGTCCCGGGCCTGGTCGAGCTCAAATCGAGCCTGGAAGGGCGCAAGCCCGAAGTCGTGGTCGCGGTCAACCGCGATCTCGCCGCCGAGCTCGGTCTTTCGGTCGGGGCGGTGGGCGACGCATTGCGTCCGGTGCTCTCCGGACAGAAGGCCGGAGACTGGGAGGACCCCACCGGCCTCGCCCACGACGTCATCGTCCGCATGGCGCCGGAGGCGCGCACCTCGCAGGCCGACCTCGCGCGCATTCCGATCGCGACCTCGCAGATCGACCGGCGCACCGGCCAGCCGGTGATGGTGCCGCTCGGACAGGTCGCCACGTTCTCTCCTGGCGGCGCCCCCGACCGCATCGACCGCAAGAATCTGCAGCGCGTGGCCACGATCGAGGGCAACTATCAGAACCGGCCGCTCACCGATGTGGTGCGCGACATCCAGAGCCGGATCGGCACCTTGTCCCTGCCGGCCGGATACCGGTTCGACTTCGGCGGCGAACAGGAGGACTTCGTCGAGACCATCGGCTTCATGTCCGAATCGCTGGCCCTGGCGATCGTGTTCATCTATCTGATCCTGGCCTCGCAGTTCGGCAGCTTCCTCCAGCCGCTGGCGATCATGCTCTCGCTGCCGCTGTCGCTGATCGGAGTGATGCTGGGTCTTGCGGTGACGCGCGGCACGCTCAACATCATGAGCATGATCGGCATCATCATGCTCATGGGACTGGTGACCAAGAACGCGATCCTGCTGGTCGACTTCGCCAACGCCGCGCGCGAGCGCGGATTCAATCGCCGCGCAGCACTGGTGGAGGCCGGCGAGCTGCGCCTGCGCCCGATCGTGATGACCACGCTCGCGATGATCTTCGGCATGCTGCCGACCGCGCTGGCGCTCGGCCAGGGCGCCGAGTTCCGCGCACCCATGGCCCATGCGGTGATCGGCGGCCTCATCACCTCGACGCTGCTCACCTTGATCGTGGTGCCTGTGGTGTACACGCTGCTCGACGACTTCGGCACGCGAGTGCGCGGGCTGGTGCTGCGCTTCACGCAGCCTCCGGATCACGCGCGCTCGCACGTCGCTTCCGAGCCGGTCGCGGCGAAGGCGTCCCCGCGGCGCGAAACGACCGAGGCTGCGGCGCCAGAGCCGGCGCCAGAGCCCGAGCCCGCGCCCGCCGGTAGCGTGAGGTCATGATCCGTCCGGGCCGCGGGCGCGTCGTGAGGGCGACGGTGGCCATCCTGGCCATGGTCGCCCTCGGCGCTTGCGGCAAGGACCCCGCGAGCATCCACGCCAGCGGGATCATCGAGATGGACGAGATCGACGTGGCTTCGATGGTCGGCGGCCGCGTGGCGCGGATGATGGTCAACGAAGGCGACAGCGTCCGCGCAGGCGATACGCTGGCGGTCCTGTCACGTGACGAAGTGGCCGCCCAGCTGCTGGCTCAGGCGGCGGAGGCCGAGCGCGCCGCCGCGCAGTCCCAGGAGGTCGTCAAGGGACCGCGCGCACAGGAGGTCCGGATGGCGCGCGCCAACGTGGCCTCGCTCGAAGCTCAGCTCGTGGGCGCCGAGAAGAACTTCTCCCGGATGCAGGAGCTCTTCCGGCGTCAGGTCGTCTCGGAAGAGGAGATGGACAGGACACGGACCACTCGCGACGACCTCGTGGCCAAACGCGACGCGGCGCGCGAGCAGTTGAAGCTCCTGGAAGCCGGGAGCCGCCGTGAGGACATCGTGGCCGCGCGCGGGGCCGCCGAGGCGGCGCGCGCCACCGCATTGGGCGCGCAGAGCCGGCTGCGCGAGCTGGTGCTGATCGCGCCGGTCGCCGGTGTGGTGCTGCTGCGCAACTTCGAGCCCGGTGAGCTGGTGGGCGTGGGCTCACCGGTGGTGACGCTCGGCAACCCCGACAGTCTGTGGATGCGGGCCTACGTGGCGGCGCCTGAGATCAGCCGCATCCGCCGCGGCGCCGACGCGCAGATCCACCTCGGCAAAGGCGACAAGCGGCGCTTTCCCGGCACGGTGTCGGAGATCGCCACCAAGGCGGAGTTCACGCCGCGCGCGGCGCTCACCGAGGAAGAGCGCGCCAACATCGTGTTCGCGGTGAAGATCATGCTGGCTCCGAGCAACGGCCAGCTCAAGGCCGGGCTGCCGGCCGACGCGACGATCCAGGCCGTGAAGGCCGGCTCGTGAGCGACCCGCCCGGCGCATCCCCCGCCGATCGCGCGCCGCCGCGCGCCCCCACCCATGTCGTCGAGGTTCGCGGTCTCTCCAAGCACTTCGCCGAGGTGCAGGCGGTGAACGACATCACCTTCGACATCCACCGCGGCGAGATCTTCGGCATCCTCGGACCCAACGGCTCGGGCAAGACCACGACCATCCGCGTGCTGTGCGGTCTGATGGCTCCGACGTCGGGGACCGCGAAGGTGGCCGGCTTCGACGTCGCGACACGATCCGAGGACGTGAAGTCGCACATCGGCTACATGTCGCAGGCCTTCGGCCTCTATCGCGACCTCACCGCCGCCGAGAACCTGCGCTTCTATGGCGGGCTCTACGGTCTCGAGTCTCGCCTTCCCGAGCGCATCGAGTGGGCGCGCGAGCGGATGATGCTCTCCGAGATCATGGACCGCATGGTGGCGCCGCTCTCCGGCGGCCAGAAGCAGCGGCTGGCCCTGGGCTGCGCGATGCTCCACCAGCCTCCGGTGCTGTTCCTCGACGAGCCCACCGCGGGAGTCGATCCCGGCGCGCGCCGGCTGTTCTGGAAGATCATCCGCAGCCTTTCCGCCGAAGGCACCACGATCATCGTGACCACCCACTACATGGACGAGGCAGAGCACTTCGACCGGCTCGCCTTCCTCTCCAAAGGGCATCTGACCGCGCTCGGCACACCCGAAGAAGTGCGCATGTCGTTCGGAAAAGGGCTCTCGCTCGAGGACATCTTCGTCCAGCTCCAGGAGCAGGCGACGTGAACGGCGAGCGGCTGCGCTCGATCTTCTGGAAGGAATTCATCCAGATGCGCCGCGACCGCACCACGCTCGGACTCATGCTGGGCGTGCCGGTCATGCAGCTCCTGCTGTTCGGATTCGCCATCCGGCAGGAGGTGCGCAACCTTCCGACCATGGTGTTCGACATGAGCCGCACCCAGGAGAGCCGGCTGCTGGCCCAGCAGTTCGAGGCCACCGACAACTTCCATCTGGTCGGCGACGTCGGCTCGTACGCGGACGCCATCGAGGCCGTGGACGCCGGCCAGGCGCGCGCCGTGCTGGTGATCCCCGACACCTACGCGCGTGATCTCAAACGCGGCCGCCCGACCGAGGTGCAGGTGCTGGTCGACGCCACCGATCCCACCGGCGCCAACACCGCGATCGGCGCGGCGCTGCTCGTCGGCCAGCGCGCCAACGTCCAGATCCTCTCGGCGCGCACGCCGGGCCTTACCAGCCCCCTGCCGGTCGACATGCGGGTCCGGCCGCTCTACAACCCGGCGCTCAACAGCGCCTTGTTCATCGTGCCCGGCATCATCGGCATGATCCTGTCCAACATCCTGATCGTGACCACCGCCATGGCGGTGGTGCGCGAGCGGGAGCACGGGACGCTCGAGCAGCTGATCGTCACGCCGCTCACCCGCAGCGAGATCATGCTGGGCAAGATCGCGCCGTACGCGCTGGTGGGCCTGGTGCAGATCAGCGCGGTGCTCGTGGTCGGCCACCTGCTGTTCCACGTCCCGGTGCGCGGCAATCTGCTGATCGCGTATCTGGTGTCGTTCATCTTCATCATCGCCAACCTCGGCCTCGGCCTCTTCATCTCGACCCTCGCCACCAACCAGGCGCAGGCAATGCAGATATCCTTCTTCTTCCTGCTCCCCAACGTGCTGCTCTCCGGCTTCATGTTCCCGCGCGAGGCCATGCCGATCGGCGCGCGCTGGATCGGCTATGGCATACCGCTCACCTGGTTCCTGCAGGTGATCCGCGGCGTGCTGCTCAAGGGCGTGGGCCTGGCCGAGCTGTGGCCGCAGACCTTGGCGCTGGTGGGATTCGCGCTGCTCTTCTTCACCTTCTCGACGCTGCGCTTCCACAAGCAGCTCGAGTAATCTGCGCCCATGGCACTCCATCCCGTGGTGACCGTCCCCGAGGGCCTGCGCACGCAGCGCCTGCTGCTGCGTCCTTTGCTCGCCGCCGACGCCGAGCGCGACTACGCCGCGGTCATGTCCGACCCCGCGGCGTTGCGGCGCTGGAGCCAGAGCGACTGGCCGAGCGACGACTTCACGCTGGCCGAGAACCTGGCGGACCTCGAGCGCCACGAGCGGGAGCACAAGGACGGCATCGCGTTCACGTTCACCGTGCTGAGCCCCGACGGCGGACGCTGTCTCGGGTGCGTGTACCTGACGCCGGTGTTCAAGGAGGCGGCGAACCTTTGCCGCGGTGCCGCGTATCCGGTCCAGCTCGGCTTCTGGGTGCGCTCTTCCGAGGTCGCGTCCGATCTCGACCGGCATCTTTTCGAGGCCCTTCGCCGGTGGCTCCGGAACGACTGGGCCTTCGACTGCGTGACGCTGGCCATCAGCGTGAAGGACGAGCGCCAGGAGCAGGTGGTCCGCGATGCGGGTCTCGGTCCCGGGGCGTCGCTGCTGCTGGGCGACGGTCGCGAGTGCTGGGCCTTCGTGGAGTGGCTGCAGAACACCCGACCGACGACGTGAATCACCTCCAGCTGGAAGGACTGCTGTTCTGGTTTCCGGCCTTCGTCCTGAGCACCACCTTCCACGAGGCCGCACACGCATGGGCCGCGATGCGCGGTGGCGACCCCACCGCCTATCGAGGCGGTCAGGTGAGTCTCTCGCCCTGGCCGCACATTCGACGCGAGCCGATCGGCATGCTGATCCTGCCGCTGCTCACGTCGATGACCCAGGGATGGGCGATCGGCTGGGCGAGCGCGCCGTTCGATCCCGAATGGGCCTCGAGGCATCCGCGTCGCGCGGCGCTCATGGCCGCGGCGGGCCCGGCCGCGAATCTGTTGCTGGCATTGGCGGCGCTGGTCGTGATCAAGCTGGGGCTGGTGATCGGGCTATTCGATCCGGCGACCGCGGGCATGCACGCGTGGTCCGAGCTGGTCGTTCCCGCCGCCGCTCATGACGGCGAGCTCGCGGCTTTCGGAGCGCGCGCGCTCTCGGTCCTGCTCTCGCTCAATGTGCTCCTCGCCATCTTCAACCTGATTCCACTTCCTCCGCTGGACGGCGCCGGTGTGATCGACATCCTGCTGCCGCCCCACATGGCGGGGATCATGAGGCGCCTCGGGCCGGTGGGCTCGATCCTTGGACTGTTCGTCGCATGGAGGGTCTTCCCCATGCTCATCCCGCCGATCCGTGACGCGGTGGAGCGGCTGGTCGGCGGCTAGGACGGGAGTCCTAGCTCGATTCGGGGAGATCGACGGCCGTGGAGTCGGTCGCCTGCAACAAGGCCCGGGCTCGCTCGGCGTCGTTCCGATGCACCTGGATCTCGATGCTGCCGGTGACGAGGTTCGGACCCGCAAGCCGGCCGATGCCCATGAAGTCCTGGAGCATCTCGCCCTGGGCGAACGCGTCGATGCCTTCCGACTCGAGCACCGACTTCACCACCGGGAGGAGCGTCGCATCGCTGGTGACGAGGACGGTCTCGAGGTCTTCCCACTCGTAATCGGGTTCCTCGGAACCCTCGGGCAGGGGCGGATCTTCCACGAGCTCCGCGCCGCAGTCGGTACAGATGGTCGCATCCGCCTGGTACTCGGTCCGGCAGTTCGGACAGTACACGGCCCCTCCTCTCTCTCACCCCGCCGGGATCATGATCTCGTTCGTGAACGAAGGCGAGACCTTTCGGCGACGGGTTGCAGCAGCTTGTGTGCAAGCGCGCTGAGGGCTACGTGCGAGGTGCGTCGATCGACGAAGCGCACTCCTGGGGATCGCCGCGGCGCATCCTCGAGCATCCCGCGCCACACTTCGACCTCGATCGCGCGGTGAGTAATGGTGTGTCGCACGCGTCTCTCCGTGGGCCGCAGCCGTGCCCGCACGCCGATGGCGGCGAGCGAATCGCCGAGACCTCGCCGGGCAGAAGTGCCTGACGTGAGCTCGACGCCCGGCGGCTCCCACAGACCTTCGAGCAGAGCACCCTCGCGCCGGGTCATCAGCACCCGGCCGCCGCGCTCGATCAACACCACCGCCCGGCGCACCCGCAGAGTCGGGCGTCGTGGAGCCACGGGTGGAAAACCTTCCGGCCGGCCCAGGGCCCGGGCCCGGCACCAAGTCCTGACGGGGCATGAAGTGCAAAGCGGGCGCCTCGGAATGCAAATGGTGGCCCCCAGCTCCATCAAGGCCTGGTTCCAGTCCCCGGGCGTTCGCATCGGAACCAGTGTGTCCGCGAGCGCCCAGAGACGCCTGGCGCCGGCGGCGTCGCGAATGGAAACGGGCAAGGCGAAGAAGCGGGACAGCACACGGGCGACATTGCCATCAAGCACCGGCAGAGGCCGGTCGAAAGCAATGGAGAGCACGGCGCCCGCCGTGTAGCGGCCGACTCCGGGAAGCAGACGGAAGGCCTCGGGGTCGTTCGGCACCCGGCCGCCATGCTCGCTCACCACGAGCCGCGCCGCGGCATGAAAGTGGCGAGCGCGACGGTAGTAGCCAAGACCTGACCAGGCCGCGAGCACCCGCGTCTCGGAAGCGGCGGCGAGATCGCCGACGTTAGGAAAGCGTTTCAGGAACGCGGCGTAGAATGGAAGGGCGGTCGTGACCTGGGTCTGCTGGAGCATGACCTCCGAGACCCAGACGCGATAGGGATCGCGAGTCCGGCGCCAGGGCAGGTCCCGCCGGTGACGGCGGTACCAGGCGAGCAACGGACGCCGCCACGAGAGGAGCTCACGCGACATGGGGTCCACCGAAGGCATCCGAGCGGATTTCGAGCAGCTGGTCAAGCGCCCGGAGTCTTCGTTCGACCTCGCCCGTGCCGCGCTGCTGATCGCCGCCGAGTCCAACCCCGACGTCGACGTCGACGCCACGCTCCACACGCTCGACAGCTGGGCGGACGAGCTGCGCAGGCGCCTCCAGCCGGAGTGGAACAACCTCCAGAAGCTGGCGCGGCTCCGGAACTTCGTTTTCGAGGAGCTGCACTTTCGCGGCGACCAGGAGGACTACTACAGCCCGAGCAACTCGATGCTCAACGAAGTCATGGAGCGCCGCCTCGGCGTTCCGCTCACGTTGAGCATCGTGTTCATGGAGCTGGGCTGGCGAATCGGAATCCCGTTCGAAGGCGTCGGCTTTCCCGGGCACTTCCTGGTTCGGCTGACCGGAGAGCCCCGGGATCTGCTGCTCGATCCCTATCGCGACGGGATGTCGGTTCACGAGGAGGACTGCCATCGCATGCTGCGCGAGATCTCGGGCGGCAAGCTCGAGCTGCGCGACGCGCATCTGCACTCGGTTTCCAAGCACGACATGATCGCGCGGCTTCTGATGAACTTGAAGGGCGCCTATCTGCGCGCCGAGGACGATGCCGGCGCCCTGTCGGCCGTGGACCGGCTGCTGGTGCTGCGTCCGGGCGACCTCGAGGAGATTCGCGATCGCGGCCTCCTCCTCTACCGCCTGCGCCGCTACTGGCCGGCCCTGCGGGACATCGAGCACTACCTCGAGCAGCGGCCCGACGCCCCGGACAAGGAGGCGCTCGAGGTGCACGTGCGGCATCTCCACCGCCTGGTCTCGAGCCTGAACTAGGATCTTCCGCTCTCCCGAATCGCACGTAACCCCACCCAGAACCGGCCCCGTAACTCGAGTCCTGGTCGCGCGCTCGGGCACGTTACGCACCCTCTGTTACTCCCCCCGGCTCTCGACTCCTGCCATGTTCGTCGCTGTCCTGACCTTGCGGTGTCGGGATGAATCAAGCCAGTGCCACGTCGATCAGGTGGCTCCGGATCTGGACACCCGCTGAAACCCGACCACTGGGGGTAGCTGGTGGGGCTAAAGCGAACCTTTCCGGGGCCATCCCGACGGGGCAAAGGTCCAGAGGTCCGGTCGCTCAGGGAGAGTGGCCGGGCCATGAGCAAGAAAGAAAAGAGCATCGAGGTTCGGTCGCTCAAGGGAGTGCGGCTGGACGGAGATGCTGCGGATCGGGCGCCGGCGCACCAACGAGCATCCTGCTTCGTATTCCGGGTTGGACGCCGGACCCGACCAAGAGCTGAGCGACCTGGTTCGAGCCAGGGCCGATCTCGGCCGCCCCTCTCAAAGCCTCCCAGCGGCCCTGCGCCGATCCGCTAGACTCCGCGCGTCATGATCGGGAAGACGCTCTCGGATCGTTATCGCATCGATGCCTTGCTGGGACGTGGCGGGATGGGCGCGGTGTATCGTGCGCACGATCTCCGGCTCGGCCGCGATGTCGCCGTCAAGGTGGTCGAAGGCGGAGGTCTCGGCATCGAAGCGCGCCGGAGGCTCCTCCACGAGGCGCGCGCCGCCGCCACGCTCAACCATCCTCATATCGTCGCGGTCCACGACGCCGGCGAAGCGGACGACCAGCCGTTCGTGGTCATGGAGCTGGTGAGCGGCGGCAGCCTTCGCGGACACCCGCCGCTCGGCTTCACCCAGATCATCGCGGTCGGCCGCCAGCTCTGCGAGGCGCTCGAGCACGCGCACGACAAAGGCATCGTCCACCGCGATCTCAAGCCGGAGAATGTGCTGATCGCCGAGGACGGCCATCCCGAGGTGAAGCTCGCCGACCTCGGGCTCGCCATCACCGGCACCGACTCGCGGCTGACCCAGAGCGGCATGCTGCTCGGCACCGCGGCTTACATGGCGCCGGAGCAGGCGATGGGCGTGCCGGTCGACGGGCGAGCCGATCTCTACGCGCTCGGCGCGCTGCTCTACGAGATGGTCGCCGGCCGGCCGCCCTTCCCGGGCGATGATCCGATCGCGGTCGTCTCGCAGCACCTGCACGCGCCGGTGGTGCCCGCGATCACCTACCGTCCCGATCTTCCTCCGGCGCTCGACGCGCTCATCCTCAAGCTGCTGGCCAAACGCCCCGAGGACCGCTTCGCGAAGGCAGCCGACGTGGACACGGCGCTCGCGGCCGTGCGCTCCGCCGATCTTCCGGCGGTGAAACCGGCCGCGGCGGGCAACGATTCGGTCCGGCTCCTCGATCAGCTGGCGCGCGGCCGCCTGGTCGGGCGCGGTGCGGAGCTGGCGCATCTCAGAGATTTCTGGTCGCGCGCCGAGCGCGGCCAGGGGCACATGGCCCTGATCTCGGGCGAGCCGGGCGTGGGGAAGACGCGGCTCGCGCGCGAGCTCGCCGTCTACGCCCGGCTGCAGGGGGCATGGGTCCTGCAGGGCGGCTGCTACGAGTTCGAGGCCACGACGCCCTATCTCCCGTTCCTCGAGGCGCTGCGCGGCTGGGTGCGCGGCCGAGATCCCGAGCGGCTTCGCTCCGCACTGGGTTCGATGGCGCCTGAGCTGGCCAAGCTCGCACCCGAGATCGAGGCCAAGCTCGGTCCCCAGCCGCCCAACCCGACGCTCTCGCCTTCGGAAGAGCGGCTGCGCTTGTTCGATCACGTGGTGCGCTTCCTGAGCGCGTTGGCCGACGAGCGCGGACTCCTGCTGGTGCTCGACGACCTGCACTGGGCGGATCACGGCACGCTGGCGCTGCTCCACTACCTGTTGCGCCAGACTCGCGAGAGCCGGCTCATGGTGCTCGGCATGTACCGCGAG
Organism: Candidatus Eisenbacteria bacterium; assembly: GCA_035712145.1. NCBI lineage: Bacteria > Candidatus Eiseniibacteriota > Candidatus Eiseniibacteriota bacterium. The sequence continues at coordinate 55,230 of DASTBI010000030.1, forward strand.
GCCGAGCTGGATCGCGCGCATCCGCTGCAGAAGTCGCTGGTCGAGTGGAACAAGGAGCGCCTCGCCACCCGCGTGCCGCTCTCGCGCCTTTCGCTCGCCGACACCTCCACGATGCTGGCCGTGATGTTCGGACAGGAGACCGTGAGCCCCGACTTCGCGGCGGCGCTGCACCGGGAGACCGAAGGCAATCCGTTCTTCGTCGAAGAGGTGGTGAAGGCGCTGATCGAGCAAGGCCAGATCTACCGCGAGCGCGGAGAGTGGCAGCGGCACGATGTCGGCGAGCTCGCGATCCCTCAGAGCATCAAGGCCGCGGTGAGCCGCCGGCTCGAGCGGTTGACGCCCGCCACCACCGAAGTGCTGCAGACCGCGGCCGCGCTCGGCAAGGTGTTCGAGTTCCAGGAGCTGGCGGCCGCGACCGCGGTGGCCGAGAACCCGCTGCTCGACGCGCTCGATGAAGCGAGCGCGTCCCAGCTCATCCGTGCCGAGAGCGGCGAGAACTTCGCCTTCACCCACGACAAGATCCGCGAAGTGCTGCACGAGGAGCTGAATCCCATCCGCCAGCGCCGGCTCCATCAGCGCATCGGAGAGAGCCTGGAGAACCTGTACTCCGCCCATCTGGACACCCACGTCGAGGATCTGGCGTATCACTTCGCGAGAAGCGGCGACCTCAAGAAGGGCCTGGCCTACAGCAAGCGCGCCGCGGTGCAGGCCACGCGGCTCCACGCGCTGGAGGAAGCGATCGACTTCTACGACCGCGCGCGGGAGTGCGCCGAGGAGCTGGAGCTGACCCCGGAGCTGGCGGAGATCGAGGAATGTCTCGGCAACGTCTGGTGGGCGTTCGGAGAATCAGGACCCGCGGTCCAGCACTACGAGCGCGCGGTCGGCCTGACCGGTGATCGTTCACAGAAGCTGTCGGTGCAGTCGAAGATCGGAGAGGTGTTGGGGCGCATCGGCGATCCGCGAGGTTTGCCGATCCTCGAGGCGGTCCGCGCCGAGCTCGACGCCGAGAAACAGCCGGCCGACATGTCGCGCGTGCTGAGCATGATCGGCCGCTACCACCACTATCGCGGACAGCACCGGAAGGCGGTCGAGTACCTCGAGCAGGCCCGCGCGCTGGCCGAGCGTCTCGAGGATCACCTGCCCAGAGCCCTGGTCTATTCGCATCTCGCCGGCGCATATCAGCACCTCACGGAGTTCGAGGAGAGCAACCGCTGGGCGCGCCGCGAGGAGGAGATGGGCGCCGCGGTCTCCGACCCGTACGTTCGCGCGGTCGGTCACGAGTTCCAGGCCGAGAACGCCTCGATCCAGGGCCGCTGGGACGATGCCCTCCACCACGCCGCGAGGGATCGCGAATGGGGTGAGAAGGCGCAGTCGCAGGAGCGAGTGGCTTGGTCGGAATTCGCGGCCACGGCGGGACACTTCGGCAAGGGCGATCTGGCGGCCGCGCGTGCCACGGCGCAATCGGGACTCGCACGCGCGGAGCGGATCGGGGAGAAGCGCGTGGCGGGGCTCATTCGGTTGATTCTCTCGGGCATCGCGCGGGAAGCCGGCGACGCCGGGGCCTCGGGGCTTGCCGAGCAAGTGCTCATGGAGGCCAAGGCGCTCGAGCTCGTGCACCACCAGGTCGAAGCCCATCTGGCGCTGGCCGAGATCGCCATGCGCGAGGAGCGCTGGATGGAGGCCTACGCGCATGGGCAGGCCGCCCATGACATCCTTCGCGGACGTGACGCTCGCGCGAATCCATTGCGCTTCGCGCACGTTCGCGCCGAGGTCCTGGTCCGTCTCGAACGCTGGGACGAAGCGCTCGCGGCCATCGAGGACGCCGAGGACCGCGCGCGTTTCGCGCAGGCCCCGCATCACCTGGCTCTGGCCATGCGTGTGCGAGCGCTTTGGACGGCGCGGACCGACCCGGCAAAAGCCCGCGCGCTCTTCGACGAGGCGATCGGCGCTTTCCAGAAGCTCGGAAGCCGGATCGAGGTCGCCCGCACGCTCTACGAGCGCGGCCTCCTGCGCCGCCGCGAGGGGGACACGGAAGGCGCGCGAGCCGACTTCCAGCGCGCGGTCGAAATTGCGAAGGCCTGCGGCGCCAGGCCATTGATGGAGCGCGCCGAGCTGGCGGCGCGCGAGCCTGCGACTCGATGAGCACGGCGCACGAGCCGCGCGCCGGACGCTACGACGATTTCTATCGCCTCTTCGACTCGCCTGTGATGCGCCGGATTCGTCGCGAGGCCTATGGCGAGGATATCGGGCAGCACTCCTGGGTCCGTCCCGACGATCTCCGGGCGGATCTGCAGCGGCTCGGTCTCACCCCGGCGAGCCGATTGCTCGATCTCGGCTGCGGGCCTTGCGGTCCCCTCACCTTCGCGCTCGCCCGCACCGGCTGCTCCGGGACGGGAGTCGATTCGAGCCCGGCCGCGCTGGAGAACGGCAGGGTGCGCGCCGCGGCGCTCGGTGTCGAAAGCCGGCTCACGCTCGGGCAGGCCGACCTCGACGAAGCCCTTCCCTTTGCAGCCGGCTCGTTCGACGCGGCGATGTCGCTCGACGTCGTGATCCACCTCGCCGATCGGTCGCGGCTCTATCGGGAAGTGGCGCGTATCCTGGCGCCCGGCGGGCGCTTCGTCGTCACCGACGCGGGCGTGGTCACCGGTCCGATGACCGATGACGAGCGGGTGAAGCGAAGCTGGAACGGCTCCATTCAGCTCGTCCGCCCGGGCTTCAACGAGACCCAGCTCGAGGCGGCGGGCCTCCGCGTGATCGAGACCGAAGACCGGACGAAGACCGCGTCCATGAACGGCGAAGGCCGCCTGGCGGCGATGCGCGCGCATCGCGCGGAGCTCGAGGCGGTGATGGATGCGAGCGACGTCCAGGGACAGATGGACTATCTCGAGGTCGTGATCGACCTGGCCCAGCGAAGGGCCGTATCGCGGATCATGGTCCTGGCCGAACGAGCTCGATGACCTCTTCGGGCCGCGTCTGGCGCTGGGCCGTGGTGCTCGGCATCGGCGTCGCCATCGCGCTGATCCCCCGCCCCGCCGGCGTCGAGGCAGGCGCCTGGAACCTGCTCGCGACCTTCGTGGCCACGGTGGTCGGGCTCACGCTGCAACCGCTCCCAGGCGGCGCCATGGTGCTCCTCGGCGTGACGGCGAGCATCGTGTTCAACGCCCAGCCGATCGCCGAGGCGCTCGCAGGCTATGCCGATCCCATCGTGTGGCTGGTGCTCGCCGCCTTCTTCATGTCGCGCGGCATGATCGACACCGGTCTCGGGCGACGCATCGCCTTCCTCCTCATCCGCGCGATCGGCCGGCGGTCGCTCGGCCTCGGATACTCACTCGCCTTCACCGAGTTCATCCTGGCCGGGTTCATTCCGTCCAACGCCGCGCGCGCCGGCGGGATCATCTTCCCGATCACGAAGAGCCTGGCCGAGGCCTACGATTCGCAACCCGGTCCGACCGCCAACCGGCTCGGCGCGTTCCTGATGATCCTGATCTATCAATGCTGCGTGGTGAACTGCGCCATCTTCCTCACCGGCCAGGCCGCCAACGCGCTGATCGCCTCGTTCGCGCACAAGACCGCGGGCATCGAGCTGAGCTACGGGCGCTGGATCGCGGGCTCGATCGTGCCGGGCCTGGTCTCGCTGATCGTGGTGGGCCTGATCGTGTACCGCATGGCGCGCCCCGAGGTGACCCACACGCCGCGCGCCGTCGAGATCGCGCAGGCCGAGCTGGACCGCATGGGTCCGATGTCGGCGGCCGAGATTCGCATGCTGCTGGTGTTCGCGATGGTCGCGCTCCTGTGGATGACCACCGCGCTCCACCATCTCCATTACGCGCTGGTGGCGCTGCTCGGGATCTGCGCGCTGCTGCTCTCGGGCGTGGTGACCTGGGAGGACGTGAAGTCGGAGCGCGGGGCCTGGGACGTGTTCATCTGGTACGGGGGCCTGGTGCAGCTGGCCAGCGCGCTCGGCGACACGGGCCTCCCGCAGCGCTTCGCCCAAACGGTCGCCGGTTTCACCACCGGGATGCCATGGTGGAGCGCTTTCCTGATCCTGCTCCTCGTCTACTTCTACGCCCACTACGCGTTCGCCAGCATCACCGCCCACGCGACCGCGATGTTCACGCCGTTCCTCGCCGTGATGCTCGCCACCGGAGCGCCCGCCGGCCTGGCTGCCCTGTCGCTGGCCTACGGATCGAACCTGATGGCCGGCCTCACGCATTACGGCACGACGCCGGGGCCGATCTATTACGGGGCGGGCTACGTGTCGCAGCCTTTGTGGTGGCGGATCGGCTTCGTCGCCTCGCTGGTGAACCTGGCGATCTGGATGACGCTGGGAGCGATGTGGTGGAAAGCGCTGGGATTCTGGTAGGCCGTCAGCGCTCCGGCACGCGTGGGACCGGCGCGTCCTTCATGTTCGGCGTCGGCGTCTGCTGGCCCAGCCACGCGACGTCCATCACGACGCCGCAGCGCGGACATTCGATCTTCGCGGCCTTGCCCTCTTCACCGGTGAGCATCCAGCGCTCGACCTTGGTGTTGCAGCCCGGCGTGTAGCACAGATAGACGCACAGCGGCATCGTGACTTCTCCGATTCAGGGCCTCTTCTGCGGCGCTTCGAATGTCCCGAACGTGAACGCGTAGATCGTGGTGCCCGCCTCGTCGGGCGACAGCTTGATCACGTGGTCCCCGCGGTCCATGCGGGTCAGCGCGTAGAGCCTTGGCTCCGCCACCGTCACGTACGACGCTCCGCGCCCGTCGATCTCGACGTCATGTCCCGCCTCGCTCGGCGTGAGCCAGCGATCGTCGCGCAGGATCCACACGCGCGCCGGACCTTCCTCCGGCGGACCGATCACGGCTCCGAGCGCGCCGGCATCATAGCGCAAGGCCACGAAGTTCTGCGCGCCGCCGCGTGCGGCGACGAGTCCGTCGGCCGCCGGAGTCCAGCGCCCTACGGGATAGGGCGTGTAGGCCTGGCCTTCGACCTGGTAGCGGAGCTGAGCGGTGAAGCTCGCGGCCCTTCCCGCGGGGACTTCCGCCAGAGGCCCGCGCTCCACGCGAGCGCGGCCCAGATGCACCGCGGCGTGCTCCGCGGCCCCCGCGTCGGCGGGTGGCGGCACGCCCGCAGGAAAGCGCAGCCCAGGATCCGCCTTCAAGACCAGCTCGCGGATCAGCCGCTCGGCCTCGGGCAGGGCCGAGTCCCCTTCCTGGTCCCACACCACTCGCCCACCCGGGTCGGCCACGATGATGCGCGGCGGCTCGCTCACTCCACCGAAGGCGCGCGCGACCTCGAGCGATGCATCGAGCGCCACCGGGAACCGCAGCCCGAGTCGCTGCGACGCGCGCGCCGATCTCGTCGAGTCGGCGGCGAACGCGAACGCTGGCACGTGGACTCCGAGGACGCGCACGCCGTAGCGCGAGTAGGCATCGTGCCACGCCGTCAGCGTCGACGCGGCGCGCAGCGACCGCGGCAGGTCGAGGCTCAGGAACGCCACGACCACGACGTGGCCGGAGAGCGAATCCGGGGATGCGGCGCGGGAGAGCCCGATCGCGCCGGCCAGAGACGGCAGCATCCGGCCTTCCGGCCTGCCGCCGTTCTCGGCCACGGCCCCGGGCCTCGAGAACGCCAGCCACAGGGCCATGATCCCGGCGATGGCCAGCAAGCCGATGATCGCAACCCACTTCCACCGCGACCCAAGCATGGCCGAGCAGTATATCGCGCGGCCGAGCGCATGGTTTGACCGCTCCATGACGTGCGACTCAGAGCCGAGACCCTGTGCTAGACTCGCCGCGTTTGCGCTCCCCTCTGCGCGTGCTCGCGCGGCGTGCGGCCGAAAACTTCGGCGTGACGCGCTGGTTTGATTCGAGGAGTCCAATTCCCATGACCAAGCGTTTCTCTCTTCTGTTCGCCCTCGCCGTCGCCGCCTTGGTGGCCGGGTGCTCGGGCCAGCAGGCCAAGGCTCCCGATGCGAGCCAGCCGATGGCCCAGGCTCAAGGCTTCAAGCTCGGCGTCATGACGGGCACCGTTTCCCAGAACGAGGAGGAGTTCCAGGCCGCGCAGCAGCTCGCGCGCAAGTACGGCGCGCGCCTCAAGCACGTCACCTATCCCGACAACTTCATGAACGAGCAGGAGACGGTGATCGCGCAGCTCGTCGGTCTCGCTTCGGATCCAGAGGTCAAGGTCATCGTGGTCGGCCAGGCGATTCCCGGGTCGATCGCGGCGGCGCGCAAGATCCGCGAGCAGCGGCCCGACATCCTGATCGGCTTCGTCGAGCCTCACGAGGACCCGGCGATGGTCAACGAGACCGTCGACATCGCGGTCCAGCCAGACCAGATCGAGCGCGGTCGGACCATCATCGCCGAGGCCGCCTCGATGGGCGCCAAGAACTTCGTCCACTACTCGTTCCCGCGCCACATGTCGCAGGAGCTGCTCGCGCGCCGGCGCGACATCATGAAGGAGGCGGCAGCCGAGAAGGGCATGAAGTTCTACTTCGTCACCGCCCCCGACCCGATGGCCGAAGGCGGCATACCCGCCAGCCAGCAGTTCGTGCTCGAAGACGTGCCCCGCGAGGTCAAGAAGCACGGTCCGCAGACGGCGTTCTTCTCCACCAACTGCTCGATGCAGGACCCGCTGATCCGCTCGGTGCTCTCTTCCGGCGGCTACGTGCCCGAGCAGTGCTGCCCGAGCCCGACGCACGGATACCCGACCGCGCTCGGCATCGCGGTGCCGCGCGACAAGGCTGGCGACATCGCGTTCATCAACGCCGAGAACAAGCGCGTGATCGCCGAGCACAAGATGACGGGCCACTTCGGCACCTGGATCGCGCCCGAGAGCATGGTGGCGATTCGCGCGGTGGCAAACCTGCTGGTGGACTCGGTCGACAAGAAGGCCGACCACAAGGACCAGGCGACGGTCCAGAAGTACCTGCAGGACGAGGCCGGCGCCGCGGTCAAGATCAAGAAGTACGACGAGCAGAAGGGCAATCAGTACCTCATCCTGCTCGATCACATCGTCTACTAGCGCGGTGAATCAGCGTTCGGTCGGCTCGGCGCGGGCATCCCGAAGGGTGCTCGCGCTCGAGCTGGACGGCGCGAATCTTCCCGCGTTGCTCGACGAGCTCGACATCGCCCTCCAGGAGCTCGTCGCCCCTTTCGACAAAGAGCGCTGGTCGCAGTCGCCGTCCGGCAAGTGGAGCCCCGGGCAGCACGTCGAGCACGTCGGACACGTCCTGGCCATCGGCGCCGACGCGCTCGAGCGTGCCGCGGAAGAGCTGCTGCGAGGCGACCTGCCGTCGAGGCCGTGGCGCGATCCATTTCAGGCGCTGTTCGTGCGCGCGGTGACGCGCCGCTTCCTGAAAGGCGGCAAAGCGCCATCGGGAGCGGTGCCCGGCGCGACTCCCGATCGCGAGCGCGCCATCGCCCGGCTCGCGCAAGGGCTGCTGAGGCATCGCACGCTCGCGGACCGTCTCACGCCCGAGCAGCGCGACCGCCTGTGGATCTGGAACCCCTACGCGCCGCGACTTCGCTGGCATTACACCTTTCCCGAGATCGTTCGCGTCCAGACCACGCACGCGCACCATCACCGCGACAGGGCCCTGGCTGCCGGGTAGCGTCCCCTACCGAAGATGACGCGCCGCGCTCCCGGGAAGAACGCGATCGCCTTCGTGGCCATCACCGTTCTGCTCGACGTCATGGGCTTCGGGATCATCATGCCGCTCCTGCCGCGGCTGCTGGTCGAGCTGACCGGCGACAGCCTGAGCGGCGCGGCGATCGATGGCGGCTGGCTGCTCCTGGTCTACGCCTTCACTCAGTTCCTGTGCGCCCCGGTGCTCGGCAACCTGTCGGATCGCTTCGGCCGCCGCGTGGTGCTCCTCTTCTCGGTCGGCGCGCTGGGGATCGATTTCCTGGTGATGGGCTTCGCGCCGACCTTCGCGTGGCTCTTCGCCGGCCGCTTGATCGCCGGCATGGCCGGCGCTTCGTTCACGCCGGCCTACGCGTACGTCGCCGACGTCACGCCGCCGGAGAAACGGGCGCAGAACTTCGGCATCGTGAGCGCGGCCTTCGGAATCGGATTCATCCTGGGGCCCGCCATCGGCGGCCTGCTCGGCGGTCTGGGACCGCGCGCGCCGTTCTTCGTGGCGGCCGGCATCAGCCTCTGCAATTGGATCTACGGTTTCTTCTTCCTTCCCGAGTCGCTCCCGCAGCATAAGCGCCGGCCCTTCGACTGGCGCCGCGCCAATCCGCTCGGGACGCTGCTGCAGATGCGCCGCCATCCGGTGGTGCTCGGCCTGCTGGGTTCGCTCTTCCTGTGGCTCGTGGCCCAGCAGGTCATGCCTTCGACGTGGGCGTTCTACACCAAGTTCCGGTTCGGCTGGTCGGAGGCCATGATCGGCGCCTCGCTCGCGTTCGCCGGCGTCGTGATGGCGACGAGCCAGGCCACGCTGTTGCGCTTGCTCGTGCCGCGGTTGGGCGAGCGGCGCACGGTCCTCACCGGCATGACGCTGACGATGATCGGCAACGTCGGATACGCGACGGCCACCGCCGGATGGATGATGTTCGCCTGGCTCGGCACCTGGTTCTTCGGCTCGATGGTGATGCCGAGCGCCAATGCGCTCATGTCTCACCGCATCGCGCCCGATGCGCAAGGCGAGCTGCAAGGCGCGGTGGCCAGCCTCTTCTCGCTCAGCGCCATCGTCGGGCCACCGTTGCTGACCCAGCTCTTTGGTCGCTTCTCGGCGCCGGATGCTCCGCTGCACCTCCCCGGCGCGGCGTTCGTCGCCGCCGCGCTGCTGATCGTATCGAGCGGGCTCACGTTCTGGGCGGCGACGCGTGAGACGAGGAGCGAGGCGGGCTCGGCGACCACGGCCACGGCGAGCACGGAGGGCTAGGCCAGCAGGTCGATCAGCGCTCCGGTTCCGAAGTACAGGATCGTGAACGCGAAGCCGCAGCCCACGCCGATCCAGGTTGCGCGCCAGCTCGACTTCAAGGGCCCTCCCGCCGCGCGGTGCGCCTCGATCCGCTCCTTCTGGAATCGATAGAAGTAGCCGACCACGAATGCGACCTGAATCCCCTGGTACACCGGACGACCCCACGGCGCGTCGTAGGGGATGATCATGGCGAGCATGACCATGAAGAGCGTTCCGAGGATCCCCAACCCGATCGCGCGGCGCGCCCGCCGATCCTCTCCCCACGCTCGGAAGTTCAGACCGGCGAGCAGCATGCCGGGGAAGATCCCGCCGGTCACGGCCGCCAGCGTGGCCCCCCAGGGGGTATAGAGGCGGGGTGTCGCGTGCATGAGTGGATGGACCAAGGTGTCCTCGCACCTTCGACCGTAAGCCGAAGCCGCGGCTCGCCACAAGGCAGTCCGTCGAAGTTTTCCATCGCCTTGAATTCCCTGCACCGAGCCGTCATGTTTCCGCGACCTTTCGCCGCGCCCAGGCCCCGAATGGGGCCTTTTGGCGCCGCACCGAGCGAGCCCTTTAGGCCACATGCCCGAGCCGGTTCTCGAACTCAGGAACATCGCGAAGGAGTACTACGGGAACCGGGTCCTGAAGGGCGTCTCGCTGCAGGTGCGCCCGGGGACGATCCACGCGCTCGTGGGCGAGAACGGCGCCGGCAAGTCCACGCTCATGAACGTGCTGTTCGGCATGGGCGTGATCCGCGAGACCGGCGGCTACCAGGGCGACGTCGTGCTCGAGGGCAAGGTGGTGCGGTTCGCCTCGCCCGACGACGCGATGCAGGCCGGCGTTGGCATGGTCCACCAGGAGTTCATGCTGATCCCCGGCTTCGCGGTCGCGGAGAACATCAAGCTCAACCGCGAGCCGACCCGGCCCAGCATCCTGTCGCGGGTGTTCGGCAAGAAGCTCGAGCAGGTGGATCGCGACCGTTGCGGAACCGACGCGCGCAAGGCCCTCGATCTCGTCGGCCTCTCGGTCGATGAATGGGCGCCGGTCGCCGGCATGCCGGTCGGGCACATGCAGTTCATCGAGATCGCGCGCGAGGTGGACAAGCAGAACGTCCGCCTCCTCATCTTCGACGAGCCCACCGCCGTGCTCACCGAGAGCGATGCCACACAGCTCCTCCAGGTCATGAAGACGCTGGCCGGCAAGGGCCTCGGCATCCTGTTCATCACCCACCGGCTCGACGAGGTGATGGACGTCGCCGACGACATCACCGTGCTGCGCGATGGCGAGGTCGTCGGGCGGCTCGACCCCAAGCGCACCTCGGTCGCGCAGATCGCCGAGCTCATGGTCGGACGAGCGGCCGCGATCGCACATCCGGGCATCCGCGCCGGCGCGAAGGTCGGCACGCCCGCCCTCGAAGTGCGCGACTTCTCGGTGCGCATGCCGGGCGAGCGCGTGGAATCGGTCAGCTTCGAGCTGCGCAAGGGGGAGATCCTGGGTCTCGCCGGACTCGCCGGCCACGGCAAGATCGGAATCGCCAACGGCCTCATGGGGCTCTTCCCGGCGCGCGGCGAGGTGAAGAAGGACGGCCGTCCGCTTCCGCTCAACGATCCGCGCGCGGCGATCCAGAGCCGGCTGGCCTTCGTCTCGGAGGATCGGCGTGGCGTCGGCATCCTTCCCGACGAGAGCATCGAGCTGAACATCGCGCTCACCGCGATCGAGGCCCAGGGACGGTTTCTGCGCGAAGGGCCTTTCGAGCCCTTCCGGCTGCTCGACGGGCGCCACGTGCGCCGCCACGCGCACGAGATGATCCGCGCGCTCGACATCCGCTGCACCGGGCCCAAGCAGCACGTGCGACGGCTCTCGGGCGGCAACCAGCAGAAGGTGTGCCTCGCGCGGGCGATGACGCTCGAGCCCGACACGTTGATGGTGTCCGAGCCGACGCGCGGAATCGACGTCGGCGCCAAGGAGCGCGTGCTCGAGCTGCTGCGGCAGCTCAACCGCGACCGCGGACTCTCGCTGCTCGTCACCTCCTCGGAGCTGGCCGAGCTTCGCTCCATCTGCGACCGCATCGCGGTGGTCTACCACGGGAAGATCGAGGCGATTCTCGCTCCGGATGCGAGCGACGTGGAGTTCGGACTCGCCATGTCGGGCGAGCTCCAGTCCGGGGCCAAGCCGTGACCGAGACCGTGACGGCCGCGACGCATCCATCACCCGAGGAGCGTGTGCCGTTCTCGGTCGCGGTCCGCGAATGGGTGGCCGAGATCGGCATCCCGCGGCTCCTCATCTTCCTCTTCCTGATCGCGCTGCTCGTGACCGCGGTGATCACGCGCATGGACCTGGCCTCGCTGCTCACCGATTCGCTGGTCCGTGCCGGGCGAAACGGGATCCTCGTGCTGGCGCTGCTGCCGGCGGTGCAGGGTGGCGTCGGCCTCAATTTCGGGCTTCCGCTGGGGATCTGTTGCGGACTCATCGGCTGCGTGATCGCGCTCAACGCCGGGGTCGTGGGCTGGCCATGGCTCGCGGCGGCGTGCGGGATCGGCGTGTTGCTCGCGATCCCGGTGGGCCTGGCCTACGGGTGGCTGCTCAACCGCACGCGTGGCCAGGAGATGATGGTGGGCACGTACCTGGGCTTCGCGATCGTCTCGGGCATGAGCATCTTCTGGCTGGCGGCGCCCTTCACCAATCCGACCTTGGTGTGGGCGATCGGCGGCCGTGGCCTGCGCACCACGCTCACCATGAGCGGCGCGTTCGACAAGCTGCTGGATCGGCTCTGGGCGTTTCCCATCTTCGGCGTGACGGTTCCCACCGGGACGCTGCTCACGTTCGCCGCCGCCTGCGTGCTGGTCGGACTCTTCTTCCGCACGCGGATCGGGATCGCGATCTCGGCGGCCCGCAGCAATCCCCGTTTCGCGCGCGCCGCGGGGATCTCCGACGCCCGCACGCGCGTCCAGGCGACCGTGCTGTCCACGGTGCTCGCGGCGCTGGGCATCGTGGTGTTCTCCCAGTCGTACGGCTTCGTCCAGCTCTACACCGCGCCGCTCCTGATGGCGTTCCCGGCGGTGGCCTGCCTGCTGATCGGCGGCGCGTCGGTGACCCGCGCCACGCTGACTCACGTCGTGGTCGGAACCATCCTGTTCCAGTCGATCCTCACGGTGGCCCTCCCGGTCACGAGCCAGGTGGTGCAGGGCGACATCTCCGAAACGGCCCGGCTCATCATCCAGAACGGCATGATCCTCTACGCGCTCACCCGGCGCGGAGACAAGGCGTGAGCGCGACCCCGGCGAAGGATCGTGCGCCGAGCAAGCTGCTGGCCCAGGTGGCGCGTTTCGCGGTGCCGCTCCTGTTCGCGGCGCTGTGCCTGTTCGGCATCATCGCGGCGCAACTCACGCCGGAGTTCATGCTGCGCGAGATGCTGGTGCGCTTCGGACGCAACGCGGTGCTGGTGCTCTCGCTGCTGATCCCCATCCTCGCGGGATTGGGTCTCAACTTCGGCATCGTGGTCGGCGCCATGGCGGGCCAGGTCGGGGCGATCCTGGTCACGTACTTCAAGATCAAGGGGCTCGCGGCATTCGTGCTGGCTCTGGTGATCGCGACGCCGGTGGCGCTGCTCTTCGGCATCGCGACCGGCTGGCTCTTCAACCGCGCCAAGGGCCGCGAGATGGTGACGGGACTGATCGCGGGCTACTTCGCCAACGGGCTCTATCAGCTGGTGTTCCTGTTCGCGCTCGGCGCGCTGATTCCGTTCCAGGACCCGACGATGCTGCTGCCGCAGGGATTCGGGCTGCGCAATACGATCGATCTCCTGGGCATGCAGTACGCGGTGGACGACCTCATCAAGTTCTCGGTGACGCTCGAGCACTCGCCGGTCCGGGTTCCCGTGGCTTCCTTCCTCTTCATCGGGGTGTTCTGCTTCTTCAACCTCATGTTCCTCCGCACCAAGCTGGGCCAGGAGCTGCGCGCCATGGGCCAGGATCCGCACGTGGCGGCGGCGAGCGGCATCGACGTCGAGAAGAACCGGGTCATCGCGACGGTGCTCTCCACGATCTTCGCGGCCTGGGGCCAGCTCTTCTTCCTCCAGAACCTCGGCACCTTGAACACCTACAGCTCTCACGAGCAGGTGGGAATGTTCTCGATCGCGGCGCTGCTGGTTTCCGGCGCCACGGTCACGCGGGCGACGGTGGGACAGGCGCTCCTGGGCACGCTCCTGTTCCACACGCTGTTCGTGGTCTCGCCGCTGGCGGGCAAGGCGCTGGCGGGTGACGCGCAGATCGGCGAATACTTCCGCGTGTTCGTGGCCTACGCGGTGATCACGGTGGCGCTCGTGCTGCATGCGTGGCAGAAGCGGCGAACCAGCGCGTAGCTGGGCTTGTAAGTTCTTGCTCTCCCCGGGGAGAGGACCGAATTACAATCACGCTCTCCCGCGCCGCGAGATCCTATGCGATCTATCATCTGCCCATGGCCCCCCCGGTCGTCGACAATCCTCACAAGAGCCGGTTCGAGACCATGACCCCTCACGGCATCGGCGTGCTGGTCTACGAGCGCTCGGGTGGCAGGCTCAGCTTGAACCACACGGAAGTGCCCGAAGCCGACCGCGATCGTGGAATCGGCACGCGCCTGGTCGAGGCCGCGTTCCAGGAAGCCCGCGACCGGGGCTTGACCGTAGTGCCACGATGTCCTTTCGTCAGAGCCTATGTGGAGCAACATCCTGAAGTGAGCGCGTTGATCGCGAATTCCGAATGACTGACAAGCTGCACGTCTTCGAGGGGAACGGCATCCGCGTCACCTGGTCCAAGGCGCGATGCATCCATTCGGCCGAGTGCGTCCGCGGGCTGCCGCTGGTGTTCCAGCCGGGCAGCCACCCTTGGGTGAAGCCGGACCGAGCCACGGCGGAAAAGATCGCCGAGATCATCGAGCGCTGCCCCACGGGGGCGCTCCACTACGAGCGGCTGGACGGCGGTCGAGCCGAGAGTGCGACGACGACCAATACCGTGACTCCGGAGCCCGACGGCCCCCTGATGGTCCGAGGCCAGATCGAGATCCTGGACGCCGAAGGGAATCTCCTGCACCGCGACACGCGCGTGGCGCTCTGCCGCTGTGGCGGCTCGAGCAACAAGCCGTTCTGCGATGGCTCGCATCGCGCGCGGGGCTTCTCCGACCCGGGCGAGGTCTTCGCTGGCAGTGTGAAGCCGGGCGAGGACCCGGGAAGCGTCCTGCGCTTCACCGTGCGTCCGGCAGGGCCGCTCAAGGCGCGCGGGACCCTCGTGGTGAGGAGCGCGGACGGCCTGGTGAGGGTCTCGGGCGGTGACGCGGCCTTCTGCCGCTGCGGGGGAACTCGCAACCGCCCGTTCTGTGACAAGTCGCACGAGCGGCTTGAATTCGAGCAAGACTCCTCCACTTCGAGCTGACCGCTCAAGTCTCCGGCGGCTTCATCCGACAACCGAGACATGCGGTGGCAACTCCTCATCCTGCTCGCCCTCTCCGGTCTGGCCTTCGCGCCCGCCACCCAGACGCTTCCTCGCGGCACTCTGGCCTTCACCCTCGGATGGGCCCGCAGCCAGGTCGACAGCGCCCTGGCGGACCGCGGCGTCGAGCCGATCTCGGCGGGAAGCGACTTCATCACCACGCCCGGCGAGAGTCCCGAAGTCGAGTTCATCGAGTACTCGTTCGTGCCGATGGCTCACCGCGGCGCCCTGTTGTGGAAGGTCACCTACGGCTACCGCGTCCCCTCCGACCGCCAGGTCTTCGAGGGAGCTCGCGGCACCCTGGTGGGGCAGTTCGGCGCGCCTCATGAGGAGCACAAGGCGGACGTCAAGGCCGGGAACTTCGAGGAGAAGCTCCTCTGGGTCGATGGGCTCACCGCCGTCCAGCTCGGGGCGCGATGGACGGAGCGCCAGGACACGGCCGATCGCATGATGGTCACCTGGGTCGATCGCAAGCTCCAGAAGCAGGCGTCGGTTCAGGTGAAGCCGAAGGGCGGGAAGAAGAAGTAGCTACCGCTCGCGCGCCCGCACCGTGTCCAGCATGGCGCGGGCCGAAACGTCATAGGGATAGCGGGCCAGCAGCGAATCGAGCTGCCCGCGCGCCTCGGCCAGCCGGCCTTCGCTGATCGCCAGCACGGCCAGCACGTACCGCGCATCGCCGGAGTCGCGCCACACCGCAAGACTCGACTCCGCTTCGGCGCTCGCCGCGGCCACGTGGTCGAGCGCCAGGTGGCAGAGCGCGCGCTTCCCCCGGATGCCCGCCAGGAATACGCGCGCACCACGATCCCGCTGGAGTTGATCGGCACGATCGAAGTGGCGCAGCGCAGAATCCGGCGCGTCCGCGATGATGCGGTCGCCGGCGAGATACTCCACGACGGCGCCGTGGTCGAGCACCACGACCTGCCGTGCCTCACCCGGCTCATACTCGACCACGACGTCCGGTGCCCGCGCGCCGTCACGTTGCGCGTCTTCCCAGGTGATCCAGCGGAGCGTGGTGTCCCGGTACCACACCTGAAGGGCCTGTCCCTGGGCGAATGCGTGCTGCGCCATGAGCGGACGATGCCTCCAGGCGACGGTCGAGTGATGCGGAAGCGTCGGATGGATCGAGACGAACGCCTTGCGCGTCTCATGGCTGAGGCGTGACAGCCGCGCCAGGCTCGAGAAGTCGTACGCATTCTCGCCCTCTTGGCGAATCAAAGCCGGTGCGCCGGCACTCAGGCCGAGCGCCAGCAGCCGCACTGCGACCAGCGCCGCGAGTATTGCGGGAGTCGCTGCCCACATGACCGCGACGAGCGCGATCCCGAGCCCCCAGCCTCCGGAGACGACACGAAACGGCCCCCACAACGGAAACACCTGGGTGAGCAGTGCGATGTTGGCGATGAACCACGCGACGCCCCAACCGATCCAGGGGAGTGCTTTGATCAGCCGCCTCCTCGCACTTCTCCGAGCGGCCATGGCCGCCGCCACGAGGAGAACCAACGCGAGCCCCGCGAGCATCGGGGCGGTCGCCCAGCCTTCGAGCGCTCCGAGACCGAGGGCGTCGCGCAGTCCGAGACGAAGCGCCCATGGCAATGTCTCCATGAACGTGGATGGCTGCTCGAAGCGGCTCTGGAACGTGACGTGGCCTTGCCGGAGCACGAAGCCGTAGACGAAGCCCCAGGCCAGCAGCGCGGACCCCAGTCCCAGGATCCAGCGCCGGCGCTCCGGAGTGGTGATCAAAGGCAGCCATGGAAGGAGCAGCGCGGTCACCACGGTGGTTTCCTTGCACAGGAGCCCCGCGACCACCGCCGCGATCGCGCCCGCGAGACTCCGGCGGCTGGCTTCGTGGAACGCCAGAGCGGAGAAGAAGAGCGCGCCGAGATCCTGAATCGTCGTGGGCCAGAGCAGGAACGTTCGGCTCGACTCGGTGAGGAGCGGAAAGCTCGCCGCCGCGGCCGCCCAGGGTCCTGGCCAAACGGAACGAACGGCGCGGTAGACCAGCAGGCTCGAGGCGCCCAGCAAGACGAGGTGGAGCGCGACCGTGAGCCAGGGGCGCTCCGCCATCGAGGCACCGATGAGCCCGTACCAGCCCTGGCGGGAGAGCGGGCGCCAGTAGATCGACGCCCCTCCCCCGTCGAGCCACGATCCTGGCCCGAACAGCGCGTGGCGCAGGAAGTTGAAGTCGTCGGCGAACGGCTCGCCGAGTGGCGGCCCGAGCGAGCGGGCGATCAAGGGCAGCAGCGCCGAGAGAGCGAGCCAGGCCCAGGGATCCCGGAAGGACGTTCGAGACGCCGGCTTCGAGGCCTTCGAAGTGGCGGTTGCGTGAGCGGTTGCGTGAGAGGTGGATGGCGGCACGGAGTGGGGCTATTCTTCCAGAGCTTCGCGTTGGTGACCATCCAGGAGGTCCCCCGTGAAATTCTCTCGCACTGCCCTGCTCGCGCTCTTCGTCCTCGTCACACTCGCTCCTCGTCTGCAGTCAGACGCTGCGGCCGCTCCGCCGCCCGATCCCATCATCCACAACTGCTCTCCCAACGCCACGTTCTCAGCCTGGATCATCGATGGCCAGAGCAACCCCTCGCTCACGCTTGCTCCTGGGAGCAGGCACATCTTCCACGTCATCGCGCCCGGGCATCCCTTCTACATCAAGACGCTGCGTGAAGTCGGAGACGGAAATCAGTTCACGGATGGCGTCAGGAACAACGGCGACGACAACGGGGATGTCCAGTTCGACGTCCCTAACGACGCTCCCCCCCTTCTCTTCTATCAGTGCGGCGTGCATCCGAGCATGGGCGGAAGGCTCAATATCATGAACACGGTGGGTGTGGAGGACGGAATCCCCCACGTGGCCTGGCTGGGCCGCTCGGTGCCCAATCCGACGTCGGGCGCGGCTTCGTTCCGCATTGGACTCCCGCGCGATGCCGAGCTCGACATCGTCATGTTCGATGCAAGGGGACGCAGAGTTCGGACGCTGTGGAATGGTCCAATGGCGGCCGGAACGCACTCGATCGCTTGGGATGGCCGTAGCCAGTCCGGGAGCCTGGCTTCCAGCGGGAGTTACTTCTATCGAATGCGTGTGGAGGGTCGCACGTTGACGGGCCGCCTCCAGGTCATGCGGTAGCGCCGGCCGTCTCCAGACCTTTCGCGACCGCCACACCTGGTTGAGAAGGCCGCGGATACGGCCTATCCTTTCTGCACCTCGTGCTGCCTACCAGGCAAGGAGACCAGCCATGAGAGGCTCCCTGTTCGCGCTTTTGCCGCTCGCCATGCTCCTCACCATTCCACGCGTCAGTACGGCATTCGACGTCAGCGCCCCCGATGCGACGAACTACAACATCGATGGACTGCTCGACCCGACGCTGAACCTGACCCGCCGCGTCACGTACACCTTCAACGTGAATGCTTCGATCCATCCCTTCTACATCAAGACGGCACGCGTCGTGGGGTCGGGAAGCACCTATGATCTGGGCGTGACCAACAACGGTGTATCGATCGGGATGCTCACCTTCCTGGTGCCCAACAACGCCCCCAGCCAGCTCTTCTACCAGTGCGGCAACCATTCGGCGATGGGAGGCACCATCAACATCACCGGCACCGTCGGCGTCGAGGATCCGGTCTCCTCGATGGCTTGGCTCGGACGCGCGACTCCCAATCCCGTTTCCCATGGCACGTGGCTCCGGCTGGGGCTGCCGCGTGACGCGAAGGTCGACGTGGTGCTGTTCGACGCCCGTGGCCGCAAGGTGCGCACGCTGTGGAACGGCCCGATGACGGCCGGCGAGCACGCGATCGCCTGGGACGGCCGCGACGAAGCCCGCCGCCAGGCGCCGAGCGGCGCCTACTTCTACCGGATGAGGGTCGAAGGCCGCACTTTGACGGGCCGGCTGGTGGTCGCAAGATAGGGACCGTGAATCGCTCTGAACTGATCGATACCCAGGGACGCGTGGTGCGGGATCTGCGCATCTCCGTGACCGATCGCTGCAACCTGCGGTGTGTGTACTGCATGCCGGCCGAGGGCATGCCCTGGCTCTCCAAGGACCTCATCCTCACGTACGAGGAGATCGTTCGCCTCTCGCGCATCTCCCTCGATCTCGGTGTCACGGGCATCCGGCTCACCGGCGGAGAGCCGACGGTGCGCGCGGATCTGCCGGTCCTCGTACGGATGCTGAGCGAGCTCAGGCCCGGACTCGACCTGTCGCTCACCACCAACGCGCTCAAGCTGGCGGCCATGGCAGGGGAGCTGAAGGCGGCAGGGCTGACGCGCGTCAACGTCAGCCTGGATACCCTCGATCGGGAACGTTTTCACCGCATCGCGCGCCGGGACCGCCTGGCCGATGTGCTCGCCGGGCTCGACGTCTCGCGCGCCGTCGGCTTCTCGCCGATCAAGGTGAACGCCGTCCTGATGCGTGGATTCAACGAGGACGAAGCGGTGCCGCTCGCCGGATGGGGGCGTGACCAAGGCTACGAGGTTCGCTTCATCGAGTGGATGCCGCTCGACTTCCAGCACGGCTGGTCGCGGGAGCAACTCGTCCCTGCCGCGGAGATCCTGCGCGCGATCGATGCCGTCTATCCGCTCGAGCCGGCGCGAGCCACCGATCCCAGCGCGCCCGCCACCCTCTATCGCTACCGTGACGGACGAGGGACGGTCGGGGTGATCGCGTCGGTGACGCGGCCATTCTGCGGGCACTGCGACCGCATCCGGCTCACCGCCGACGGCCAGATCCGCACCTGCCTGTTCGCGCTCGAGGAGCTCGACCTGCGCGCGGCCCTGCGCGGCGGGGCCAGCGACGAGACGATCGCCGATCTCCTGCGCGCCGCGGTTTGGCGCAAGAAACCAGGCCACCTGATCAACAGCCCCTATTTCAGGCAGCCGGAACGTGGGATGAGCGCGATCGGCGGTTGAGCTCTTCCATGGAGCCCGCCGGCTTCGAGGACCGCTTCGCCGAATCGCTTCGCGGCTTCGGACTGGTCGGCATCATCGCGTTCATCGCGATCGTCCTGGGCAATGCGCTGTTCGCCCCTCTCAGCGCCCTGCTCGCGCTGCTCTGGGCCCGCTTTTCCCACACGCCATGGAGCGCCCTCGGCTTTTCGCGCCCGCGAAGCTTCTTGCGGACGATCATTCTCGGGATCGTGCTCGGCATCGCGTTCAAGCTGCTGATGAAGTCGGTGGTGATGCCTCTGCTCGGCGCCGATCCGATCAATCGCACGTATCACTTCCTGGAGGGCAATCGCGTGGCACTTCCAGGGGCGGTGTTCGCGATGGTGGTGGGGGCTGGCTTCGGTGAAGAGACGCTGTATCGCGGCTATCTGTTCGAACGGATGGGCCGGCTTTGGGGAACGGGCCGCGGCGGAAAACTTGCCACGGTGATCGTGTCATCCATCCTGTTCGGCCTGGCTCACCTGGCCGATCAAGGCCTCGCGGGTCTGCAGCAGGCAACGATCGTTGGTCTTGTGGCCGGCACAATCGTGGCCGTCACGAACCGCATCTGGCTGCCGATGATCCTCCACGCGGCATTCGACCTGACGGCTCTGGCCATCATCTACTGGGGGCTCGAAAACCGCGTGGCGCACTGGTTCTTCCGGTAACGCTTCCAGCTCATGCGCTGAAGATGATCCTGGTCGCCGCCTGAAGAGCCTCTTCCCAGCTCTCGCCTTCGGCGATCGGGAGGTCTGCGGAAACGAATCCGATGCACATGATT
>DASTBI010000031.1 GCA_035712145.1 Candidatus Eisenbacteria bacterium
CACGGCGACCGATCACACCAACTTCTCGCGCCTCGCGCAACCCCAGCCGGATCAGCGTTCCGGCCGTTCCCCGGCGCGTGTCTGCATCTCGGCAAAGCGATCGGCAAAGCCCGCCGTGGCTTGTTGGACGTCGGCGGGGAAGTCGGACATCTCCATCACCTGGCGAACCTCGATGACCTCGTTTTCGGAGGCCGGGCACCTCGAGGCCCACTCGAGCGCCTCCTCCTTGGACTTCACCTGGATCATCCAGTAGCCGCCCAGGACTTCCTTGGTCTCGATGAAGGGACCGTCGGTCACCTTGGGCTTTCCGCCCGCGAACGAGATCCGAGCGCCCATCGAGACGGGGTGCAGACCGTCGAGCGCGAGCAGCACGCCGGCTTTCTGCAGGGATTCGTTGTACTTCATCATCGCGGCCACGCCCTTGGCGTCGGGCATGGTTCCTGGCGCCGCCTTCTCGTAACCCTTCGGGATCATCAGCATCATGAAACGCATCGTGGTCTCCTCGGCGGTCTCGGCCGCCCGGTGGTTCAGCGCCTCGCGTCGATCTCGGCCTTTGCGCGCTGCCGCTCTCCCTGGGCGCGAAGCTCGGGCGTCAAGGCTTCACCGAAGTCCTCGGCTTCGAAGATCTGACGAATCTCGACCTCCGTTTGGTCGAACGGTGCTCGCTTCAGCCAATCGATGGCCTCCTCCCTCGACTTCACCTTCCAGATCCAGAATCCCGCCACCAGCTCCTTGGTCTCGGCGAACGGCCCATCGATGACGGTCTTCCGGCCACCCTCGAAGCGCACCCGGGCGCCCTTGGAGCTGGGAGCGAGCCCTTCCGCCGCCAGCAGGACCCCGGCCTTGGAGAGTTGCTCGTTGAACGCGCTCATTTCCCTCAACAATGCCTGGTCCGGAAGCACGCCGGCCTCCGACTCCTGGCTTGCCTTGACCAGCACCATGTAGCGCATGACTTCCTCCTTGTGGTCGCTTTCGGCCCTTCAGCCGCCTTCTACTTCCACGACGAACGAGGCGAAAGGAAATCGACAGGCCAATACTTCAAGAGTTTGTCCAGAGCAGGGACTCGGCGGTTTCGAGCGGGACGCGTCCGTCCTGAGACCGTACACCGTGCTAATCTGGCCGGCCTCGATCTCACCACGACGCTCCGCCAATCAGGGTCATCGCCATCGGACCTCTTCGCCACCTCCTGCCGTATCTGCGGCGCCACAAGACCGCCCTGATCCTGGGCGGGATCTCGGTCGTGCTCACCACGCTCTTCCAGGTGTGGTCGCCGTGGCTGGTCCGGCAGGCCGTGGATCACATCCAGGCCGGGGTCACCCGCGAGGGGCTGCTGCGGGACGCCGGTCTGATCCTGCTCGCGGTCCTGCTCCAGGGACTCTTCCTCTATACCATGCGCATGACGCTGATCCGCACCTCGAGACGGATGGAGTACGAGCTGCGGAACGATCTCTTCGACCATCTCGTTCGCCTGCCGGCCAGCGCCTATCGCGCTCGCAAGGTTGGCGATCTCATGTCCCGCGCCACCAACGATCTCGACGGCGTGCGCGACCTCCTCGGTCCGGGCATCATGTACTTCTCGAGCACGGCCGCGACGTTCGTGATGACCGTGTTCCTGATGATCCGCATCGATCTCTCGCTCACGCTGCTGGCGCTGATCCCGCTGCCGGTGCTGTCCTTGCTCATGGCGCGGCTCAGCGCTCGTCTCTACCACCACTACGAGGCCATCCAGGCGGCTTTCGCCGCGGTGACCGCCAAGGCGCAGGAGACGCTGGCCGGCATTCGCGTGGTCAAGGCCCATGTCGAGGAAGGAGGGGAGCTCGAGGCGTTCCGTGCGCTGCACGACGACTACACGGAAAAGAATCGCGCCATGATCCGCATCATGTCCGCCATGTGGCCGGCGCTGTCGCTCCTCGGCGGCATCGCCGCGGCCATCCTGCTGTGGGCGGGAGGAACCGCGGTCATCGGGGGCCGGATCACGCTCGGAGAGTTCGTGGCCTTCCAGATCTACCTCGGCATGCTGATCTGGCCGATGGTGGCGCTGGGCTGGGTGACCAACCTGTTCCAGCGCGGGGCCGCTTCGATGGGCCGCATTCGCGCGATCATGGACCTGCCCACCGAGGTCGACGTGCGACCCGAAGAGCAGGCGCCGACCACGGAGACGACGCTCGTCCTCGCGGGCGTCGGATTCCGCTATCCCGGCACCGAGCGCATGGTGCTCCAGGGAGTCGACCTCACGCTGCGGCCGGGCGAATCGGTGGCGATCGTCGGACGGACCGGTTCAGGCAAGACCACGCTCCTCAACCTGATCGCCCGGCTCTACGATCCCACCGAGGGCGGGATCTCGCTGGGCGGGGTTCCGGCGGAGCAGTGGCCGCGCGGCGCGTTCCGCAGGCGGCTCGGCATCGTGCCCCAGGAAACCTTCCTCTTCTCCGACACCATCCGCGCCAACATCGCCTTCGGAAGAGCGCCGGGCGAGGAGCCCGGCGATCCGGTCTCGGTCGCGCACCGCGCGGGACTCGAGCCCGATCTCGCGTCCTTCCCGCAGGGGTTGGAGACCATGCTGGGCGAGCGCGGCATCACGCTTTCCGGAGGACAGAAGCAGCGTGTCGCCCTGGCGCGGGCGCTGGCGCTCCAGCGGCCGGTGCTGCTCCTCGACGATGCCTTTGCGAGCGTGGACCCGGGCACCGAGGAGCGCATTCTCGAGACCCTGTTCACGCTGCGTCCCAAGCCGGCCATCCTGCTGGCCACGCACCGCCGCTCGGCGCTGTTGCGGGTGGACCGCGTCATCGTGCTCGACGAAGGACGCATCGTCGCCAGCGGGACCCACCACGAGATGATCGCGCGTGGCGGACTCTACGCGGATCTCTACCATCGGGAAGAGATGGTAGAAGAGCTGGAGGCGCTGTGACCCGAGCATCGGGAGAGCGAGGCTGATGGCCGGCCCATTCGATTCCGCGGCCGACGAAGTCGACTCACGCGGCGCGATCTACGACCGGCGTCTGGCGGGCCGTCTGCTGAGCTTCCTGGCGCCCTACCGCAAGGAAGTGGTGCTGTCGGTGTTCCTGCTCGCGGCCATCTCGCTGCTCGAGATTGCCGGTCCCTACCTGACCAAGATCGCGATCGACACGTACGTGAAGCCGGCGTCCGGGCGCGGAGCGCTGCCGGCTTCGGCGGGGCAGGGTCTCCTGGTGATCGCCACCGCCTACATCGCCGTTCTGGCCGTGGCCTTCGCCCTTCGCTACGTGCAGAGCTACATGATGTCGATGGTCGGCCAGCGCGCCATGCGCGATCTGCGGCTCGCGATCTTTCGCCATCTCGGCACCCTGACGCCGTCGTACTACGACGCTCGGCCGGTGGGGCAGATCCTCACCCGGGTGACCCAGGACGTCTCGGTGCTCAACGAGCTGTTCGCTCAGGGGGTGGTCGCGGTGCTCGGCGATCTCTTCATCCTCTTCGGGATCATCGGCGCCATGCTGTGGCTCGACTGGAAGCTCGCGCTGGTCACGCTCACCACGGTGCCGCTGCTGATCATCGCCACCGCCATCTTTCGCGCCAAGGTGCGGGTCTCGTATCGGCGGGTGCGGAGCCGGCTGGCGCGGCTCAACGGCTTCCTCCAGGAGCACCTGCAAGGCCTGGACATTCTCAAGCTCTTCAACGCGGAAGAGAAGGAGACCCGGCGCTTCGACGAGACCAATCAAGCGCACTATCAGGCGCACGTGCAGAACATCTTCTACTACGCCGTGTTCTTCCCGGCGGTGGAGATCATCGGCGCGCTGGCGATCGCCTTGATCCTCTGGTACGGCGGCGGCGGAATCCTGCAGGGCGCGGTGACCTTCGGCGTGGTGGTGGCATTCATCCAGTACGCCGAGCGCTTCTATCAGCCGGTGCGTGACCTGAGCGAGAAATACAACATGATCCAGTCGGCCATGGTCGCTTCGGAACGCATCTTCGAGCTGCTCGACACGAAGCCGGCCGTTCCCGATCCGCAAGAGCCGCGTGCGATCGGCCGGCTGCGCGGCGAGGTGGAGTTCGACCATGTCCGCTTCGCCTACGTGGACGAGGAGTGGGTGCTGCGCGATCTCTCGTTCAAGGTGGCGCCGGGCGAGAAGGTCGCGATCGTCGGCGCCACCGGCGCCGGCAAGACGACCATCGCCAACCTGCTGTGCCGCTTCTACGAATTCCAGGGTGGAGCCATCCGCGTCGACGGGATCGACCTTCGCGCCATCGAGCCCCGCGCCTTGCGCCGGCAGATCGGTCTCGTGCTCCAGGACGTGTTCCTGTTCTCGGGGACGGTGCGGGAGAACGTCGCCTTCGGCGATCGAGCACGCGCCGGCGAGGAGGTCGACCGCGCGCTGGCCGAGGTCGGAGGCCAGCGTCTCGCGGCCCGTCTGCCGCGTGGTCTCGACGAGGAGGTGGGAGAGCGCGGCGCCTGGCTGTCGATGGGCGAGAGGCAGATCCTCGCGTTCGCCCGGGCGCTCCACTACGACCCGAGCATCCTGATCCTCGACGAGGCGACGTCGAGCGTCGACGTGGAGACCGAGCGCGAGATCCAGGCCGCGCTGCACCGGTTGCTGCAGAGCCGGACGTCGCTGGTCATCGCGCATCGCCTGAGCACGATTCTCGACGCCGATCGAATCCTGGTCATGCACAAGGGCGAGCTCCGGGAGCAGGGAACCCACGCGGAGCTTCTGGCTCGGCGGGGGATCTACGCTCGGCTCTACGAGCTCCAGTACAGCCGTCAGCGGGTTCCCGAGCCTGCGTTCCAGGATCTGCCTGTCACCAGCGGAAGCCCCGGGGACGGAGCGTCGTAGGAACAAAGAGCGAATCGAGCCTCAGAGCGCGTTCTTACGAGCCGGTGATTTTTGCGCTTCCATTTCTACACGCGGCGCCGATCGCGTTCTTCCATGACGCGGATTCTCAAGCCACATGCCACCCTTCTCCGTGGTACGTCCGATGCTTGGCCCTCATGGACAGGTCGCACAACCGGACTGATCAACACGATGAAGGGACCATCATGTCGAACCGAGATCGAGAAGTGAATCGCGGGCGTGAGGACGACCGCCAGAACGACAACTGGGAGAACGAGGACGATCGTGGCTCACGTCAGGCGCCTGGACACGGCGGCTCGCAGGGTCGTCAGGGACAGCAGGGGGGCCAGGGCGGCCAGGGCCAGGGCCAGGGCCAGGGCGGCCAGGGGCGTCAGGGCGGCGGCGGGCAGCCCCGCAAGAAGAAGTAGTCCGCTCGATTTTCGAGCGTGGAAAGGGGCACGCGTACGCCCCTTTCCACGTGTTGCCGGGACCGAGATCCACTCATGCCGCAAAAACGATCGCCCAAGCGCCCGCTGCGTCCAGCTCAGCACCAGAACCGCCAGCCGGGCCGCGAGTCCCAGATGCGACCCAGGCCGCAGGTGGATGATCCCGAGCGGCGAGGCGCTGGGAAGCTGGAGCACAAAGTCGCGCTGATCACCGGCGGGGACAGCGGAATCGGGCGCGCGGTCGCCGTGGCGTTCGCCAAGGAAGGCGCGGATGTCGCGATCGTGTACCTCGACGAGCACGAAGACGCGCGCGAGACATTGCGCCTGGTCGAGGAGCAAGGGCGCCGCGCTCTGGCCATCAGTGGCGACGTCGGTGATGAACGCTTCTGCCGCGCGGCGGTGACGGCCACCGTGCGGAAGCTCCGCCGGCTGGACATCCTGGTCAACAACGCGGCTGAGCAGCACGTCTGTCCGAGCATCGAGGACATCACCGCCGAGCAGCTCGAGCGGACCTTCCGCACCAACGTCTTTTCCCTCTTCTTCATGACCAAGGCGGCGCTGCCCCATCTCGGCGAGGGCAGCGCGATCGTCAACACCACGTCGGTCACGGCTTATCGCGGCAGCGCCAAGCTGCTCGACTATGCGTCGACAAAGGGAGCGATCACGGCATTCACCCGCTCGCTCTCGCAAGCGCTGAACGAACGCAAGATTCGCGTCAATGGCGTCGCGCCAGGACCGATCTGGACGCCGCTCATTCCGTCGACGTTTCCGCGCAAGGACGTGAAGACCTTCGGGTCGGACACCCCGATGGGACGAGCCGGCGAGCCCGCCGAGGTCGCCCCGAGCTTCGTGTTCCTCGCCAGTGACGATGGCGCCTACATGACCGGACAGGTGCTGCACCCGAACGGCGGCGAGATCATCAACGGCTGACACTGGAGGTCTTCCGAAGCGTTTCGGGCGGTCTTTCGATCAGGCCACCACTCATTCCGCCATGAGGTAGATTCGGCCGATGCGGCGGACTCCGGTCACCCGGCATGGGTCGCTTGCGGCCCGTCTGCTCGCGTCGGCGTGCTGGATCGGATCGCTCCTTCTCGGTGCCATCGGCCTCGGCTGTTCCCCGGAGCGGCCGGGTGGCTCCAGCGAGCCGGCTGCGAAGCTGGCGGGCCAATGGCGTGGGCGGCTCACCGTGAACGCAGAGGGCGACACCACGGACCTGATCGTCGATCTCGACCGCGTGGCGGGACGCTGGACCGGACAGTTCGATCTACCGAGCTTCGAAGTGACGGACTACCCCGTCGAAGTCACCCTCGCGGGACGAGAGGTGACTCTTCGGCTGTCTGCCGCGGAGATCGAGTTCACCGGCGAGCTTTCGGAAGTCCTCGCCGGTGTCGCGAACACACGCGGCCATCCGGACTCCATCGTGCTTCGTCGCGTCGGAACGGCCGAGCTGTCCGAGGAGTTCCTGCGTCTCGAAGCCCTGGCCGAGGACTCGACACGGGTCGAGCACCTCTCGACCGCGGGCACCGAGCTGCGCAGGCAGTTCAACGAAGACCGGGCGCACCCCCGGCTCCTGATGCTGCTCTCGCCGACCTGACCAGGGTGCCAGCGCGGCGCCCGGCGGGTGCACGAGGCCGTGTTCCAAAGCATTTCGAATGACGAGTTGAAGGGCTATGCGGTGTGGGAACCGATCCTGCGAACGGACAACCTGCGTGGCGCCCGCAAGGCCACCACGATCCTTCCCGACGCACGGGTCCGTCACTATTGGGTCGAGGGACAGCAGGTCGCCGAAGCCTTCAGGCCCGCGCTCGGACTGAAGGACGAGCTTGCGTGGGACGTCTACCTCGTTTATCCGGCGGGCGTGGAGTGGAACGCGAATCATCCGCCGAAACCTTCCTACTACATGCATCAGCTCCACGAGCTGCCGAGCGCGCGATACCTGGATCCGACGAAGCTGGCTGCCCAGATCCGCGAGGCCATCTCGACAGCAGCCAGGTAGCCTGGCGTCCGGTCGTTACTGGTGCTGTCAAAGCGCGTCCTTCCGGGGGTAGGCATTCCCGCGGCCCGTGCCGATAAACAGGGGGAGTTTGCGCAGTATCCGGGAGGCGTCGGTGTGGAGAAGCGTGACTTCAAGGCTCCTGGCGAATGGAGCGCCGAAAGGATTCGGCGACGCGATCTGGATCATGCGAGGGCCTTCCGAGCCCTTGCCCTCGGTGTCCTCCTGATCGGAGCCGCTCCGACTTACGCTTCGACTCCGCCAGGATCCGGCTCAACCTCGCCAGCCACCCTGTTCGACCGGATGGCCAAGCGGTACCAGAATGCCACGCGCTACTGGATTCGGGCCGGCGTGACGAAGCAGCATTCGTCGCAGGCCGTCCAGACTTACGTGGTGGCAGCCGCCCCCGGCGGGAAGTATCGCAACGAGAGCCCCGACGCGCTCTGGGTCAGTGACGGCCAAACCCTCCACGAGAGCGTGCGATCGCTGGGCCAGCACAGCAGCAGCCCCGCACCCGGCGGCACGTTTCCGCTCGAGCCGATGCTGATGAATCTCGGGTTCCTCAGCCTGGCGGAGATCCTGGAGGCCGAGTCGCCGCGCTTCCTGCGGCGTCAAACTGTCGTCGCGGATGGCAGGCGTCGCGATGCCGTCGTCATGGAAACGACCAGCTCGCTCGGCTGGAAGATCACGTTCTGGATCGATGCCGAGCGAGCGCTCATCCTGCGCGACGAGACGCGCATGGATTTCACCGGAGCGTCCGGGGCCTTGCTTCCTCCTGGCCTCCGAACTGCGACCATGGTGGTGACGGACTACGTCACCCTAGCGTTCGACGGGCCGGTGCCGGACAGCGTCTTCGCGCCCTCGGCGCTGGCCGGACGGCGGGTTACGAGCCTCGACTACACGGCGCCCAGGCGCACCCTCGAGGGAACGTCTGCCCCGGATTTCACGCTGCCTGATCTCACCGGGATCCGGTGGACGCTCTCCGCTCGAAGCGGTCGCGTGGTGGTCCTGTACTTCCGGACGCTCGATGCGGTTGCGTTCCAGCCCGGCGACGATCTGCAGCTTCTCCGGAGTGTGGCAGGTTTCGGCGTCGAGCCGGTAGTGATCGCGGTGATTATGAGTCCGGACATCATCCGCGACGGCATGCGTCGATCCGGCCTCACCTGTCCGGCCCTCTTGGACGAATCGGGTACGGTCGCGGCCACATACCACGCCCTGCCCGGGATGTTCGTCGTCATCGGACGCGACGGTCGCGTGACCAAGTGCCTGGTGTCACCCAGCCACGAGCAGCTCTCGGCGGCACTCCGCGACGCCACCATGCGCTAGGAACGGGTGTCAGTGCGGTGTCATGACGGCGATGCGTCGGATCTGCCTGCTTCGTGTCGCGTGAAGCGATTACGAAGCGCTCCATGTCGAGCGCAGCGAGATTGAGGAGGCGGGCGAGTACGACCTTGAAGGCCGTTCATCCGCCTGGTCATGCCATCCGCACCATAGGGGCTAATTGCGGTCCGAAGCAGCGGTCTGAGCAGATACGCGGTGAGTCCGTGGATGCACGCACGGATTTGTTCGCGCTCGGGCAACTCGCCGCGGCGCGAACGGACGACGCGACTCGAGTGGTTGGGTCTTCACGCCAATCGGTTCACGACAAGCCCGCCCGTTCTGGAGCGGTTCCGCTCCACCGCGGCGCGCGCTTCTGTAGGAACGCCTCGAGTCCTTCGACCGCGTCCGGTGTGCGCATGAGGCGCTCGACATAGAACCGCTCGGCGGCGCGGATGTCCTCTGCGGTCCACCCTCGCGAGCGACGCATCAGTTCCTTGGTGAGGCGGAGCGACGCGGGGCTCAGCGCGAGCAACTCGCCCAGCGTCTCCTCGGCGGCGGCCGCCAGGCCCGACTCCTCGACGACCCGGTTCACCAGACCGATTCGCGCTGCCTCGGCCGCCCCCACGATACGCCCGGTGAACAGCAGCTCGCTCGCGAGGTGGGAGGCGATCACCCGCGGCAGCGCCACGGCGGCCAGTGGGGGGAACACGCCGAGCTTGATCTCCGGCTGTCCGAAGCTCGCGCGCTCGGACGCGAGCACCAGGTCGCAGGCCAGCGTGAGCTCGCAGCCGCCGCCCAGTGCCGCGCCCTGCACGATCGCGACCGTCGGCTGGGGCGATTCGAGCAGAGCGAGGCAGGCGTGGTGGAATGCCCGCAGCATGTCGGCCCCTCGGTCGGGAAGGTGGTCCCGCACGTCCACGCCGGCGCAGAACGCCCGGCCCCGGCCCGTCACGGCGATCACCGCGACCTCGTCCCGCGCCGCGACGCCCTCGATCGCGAGGGCGAGCTCCGTGGCGCTTCCCAGGTCGATCACGTTCAGCGGGGGGCGGTCCAACTCCACCCGGGCCAGGCCTCGTTCGACGGTCACGTGGACGCTCGGCATGGCGACGCTCTCCTCGTCCCCGGGTGGTTGGTCTAGCGCGGCCGGCCGATCGCGCGGGCCTCCGAGTGGCCGGGGTCTGCCTCCCGGATCGGGCGAATCCGTCAGATCCAGTCTTGACATAATTCGACTTCGAGTTCAAATTTATAATGCGGGTTCTAGAAACGTGGACAGGCGGGGGGAGGAGCCCATGGACCAGGAATCGATTGCCGAGACCGGCTCACCCCGCATTCTCGAGAAGCGCCGACGGCGGCGGGCGGAGATTCTCCATGCGGCCCTGCGAGCCTTCCGGAACAAGGGCTACCACGCCACCACGCTCGACGACATCGCCCTGCACGTGGGCGTGAGGAAGACCGCCCTCTACCACTACTTTCCCGACAAGCAGGCCATCCTCCACGAGTGTCATCGCGAGGCGAGCGCGGAGCTCTCGCGCATCCTGCGCGAGGCCCGGGCATTTGAGACCGCTCGCGACCAGCTCACTCACGTCATCCGCGAGCACGTTCGGGTGATGACCGAGACACTCGAAGGCTCGCCGCTGGCGTTCGAGGTCACGGCGTTCTCGCCCGACCTCCAGCGGGAGCTGATGGCCGCCCGCGACGCCTACGAGCGAGGCATGCGCCGCATCATCGAACGCGGCATCCGCCAGCGCGAGTTTCGCAAGGTGGATTCCAAGGTTGCGGTGTTCGTGATCCTCGGCGCCATCAACTGGATCGCCCGATGGTACCGGCCCGAGGGCGCGCTGCACGCGCCCGAACTGGGGGAGCAGTACGCGGAGCACCTCCTGCAGGGGATGGCCAAACACGACGGGGCCGGATCGGCGCCGGGCCGCCGCGCCCGCCGGGGGAGGACGACATGAAAGCGATTCGACTTCGGGCCGCCGGCGAACCCTTCGAGGTCGCCGAGGTGGCGGTGCGCGAGCCGGGGCCGAACGAGGCCCTGGTCCAGGTGGCGGGATGCGGTGTCTGCCATACCGACATCGGCTTCTGGAAGGACGGCGTGCCGACCCGCCACGGGCTTCCCATCACCTTGGGCCACGAGATCAGCGGCGTCGTGACCGCCGCCGGTCCCGCTCACAGGGACCTGATCGGCCGCGAGGTCATCGTGCCGGCGGTCATGCCGTGCGGGGACTGCGAGCTCTGCCGCGCGGGCCGTGGGAACGCCTGCCGCCGCCAGACGATGCCCGGGAACGACACCGACGGCGGATTCGCCGAGTTCGTCACGGTGCCGGCGAACGGCCTGTGCGTCGTGAAAGAACGGGAAGGCTACGAACTCGCCGAGCTGTCGGTCATCGCCGACGCGGTCTCCACACCCTACCAGGCGGTGGTGCGGAGCGGTCTCGTCCCGGGAGATCTGGCGATCGTGGTCGGCGCCGGGGGCGTCGGCACGTACGCCATCCAGATTGCCGCGGCGCTCGGTGCCCACGTGGTCGCCATCGACGTCGACGCAGCGCGCTTGTCGGCGGTCACCGGCCACGGCGCCAGCCTCACGATCGACTCGACCGTCACCGACTTCAAGGCGCTCCGGAAACAGATCCAGTCGCAGGCGCTGGCCTGGGGCTGCCCCGCCCACAGCTGGAAGATCTTCGAGTGCTCCGGCCATCCCGACGGGCAGCAGACCGCCTGGGGATGCCTGACCCACGCCGCCACGCTGGTGGTCATCGGCTTCACTCTCGCGAAGACCGAGTTGCGCCTCAGCAACCTGATGGCGTTCGACGCCACGGCCCAGGGCACCTGGGGCTGCCTGCCGGAGCTGTATCCCGCCGCGCTCGAGCTCGTGACCGCGGGCCGAATCACG
Source organism: Candidatus Eisenbacteria bacterium (assembly GCA_035712145.1). Taxonomy (NCBI): domain Bacteria; phylum Candidatus Eiseniibacteriota; species Candidatus Eiseniibacteriota bacterium. The sequence continues at coordinate 11,461 of DASTBI010000031.1, forward strand.
CTCAAGCCGTTCATCGAGCGCCGGCCGATGAGCCGGGGCGCCGAGATCCTGCAGCAGGTCGCCGACCACGCGTTGATGCGCCGAGCCATCCTCGAGCCCGATTGGACCCCGCGGCGCGAGCACACCGAGAGCCGCGATCAGGAACGGAGGATCGTCCCATGCTGAAGAGCCACACCCTGGTGCCCGAGTGGAACTACACCCATATCGGCTACGAGCTGCGGCCGGCGCGCGATCCTTCCGGTCTGCCGGTGGACGGGCTGTTCAACGCCTGGATCGTCCTCGACAACCCGTCCCAACACAATAGCTACACCACCGAGATGGTGAAGGAAGTGATCCTCGCGTTCCGGCAGGCCAGCATGGACCGCCGGGTCGTGGCCGTCGTGTTCACGGCGGTGGGCGACAAGGCATTCTGCACCGGAGGCAACACCCGCGAGTACGCGCAGTACTACGCCGGCAATCCGCAGGAATACAAGCAGTACATGCGGCTGTTCAACGACATGATCGATTCGATCCTGCGCTGCGACAAACCGGTCATCAACCGCGTGAACGGGATGCGGGTCGCGGGCGGGCAGGAGATCGGCATGGCGTGCGACTTCAGCATCGCGGTGGACACGTCGGTGTTCGGCCAGGCCGGCCCACGGCACGGCTCCGCGCCGGACGGAGGCTCCACCGACTTCCTGCCGCTCTACGTCGGCTTCTCCGCGGCCATGGAGAGCGGGGTGTTGTGCGAACTCTGGAGCGCGCATCGTGCGCAATACTTGGGGCTGCTGAACCAGGTCGTTCCCGCGCTGCGGCTCGACGGCTCGTGGATCGCGAACCCGCTCGTGATCACCGACCGCATGCTGGACACCGAGGGGCGTCTGGTGTTCGGCACGTTCAAGACCGGAGCGGAGCTCGAGGCCGCACGGCAGACGTTGGCCCGCGCCACGCCGGACCTCACCCGCCTGGACGAGGCCGTCGACCAGCTGTGCACGCGGCTGCTGATGCTGATGCCCGAGTGCGTGTCGAAGACCCTCAGCAGCCTGCGCAAGCACAAGCAGTGGCACTGGGACAACACCAGCGTCACCAATCGTGAGTGGCTCGCGCTCAACATGATGACCGAGGGCCGGGCCGGGTTCCGCGCCTTCGACGAAGGACCGAAGTCGAATCGCGAGGTCGACTTCATCAAGCTTCGCCAGCTCCTGGCGCAGGGTCATCCCTGGGACGAGGCGCTGATCCACGCGGTCTCGCCCCAGTTCCAGAGCGTCGCGGCCCGGCCGTGAGCGCGATCGCAACCGGCAGGAGCGCGCGATGAACCTCGGGCTCGAGGGGCGGGCGGCGCTGGTGACCGGCGGCGGCTCCGGCATCGGCGCGGCCGTGGCGGCCTCGCTGGCCCGGGAGGGTTGCGACGTCACGATCGTGGACCTCGAGCCGAATGGGCCGATCGCCGCCATCGAATCCCTGGGTCGGCGCGCGCGCCCCGTCCAGGCCGACGTGCGCAACCATGCGTGCGCCGCCGGCGTCGTGCGGGAGGCGCGCGAGAGCTTCGGCCGGCTCGACCTGCTGGTGTGCAGCGCCGGCGTCACCGCCGATGCCCCGGTATGGAAGATGACCGAGGCGCAATGGGACGACGTGCTCGCCGTGAACCTCAAGGGGGCATGGAACTACAACCATGCGGTGGCCGGCTCGTTCCGGGAGCAGCGCGGCGGGCGGATCGTGAACATCGCCTCGATCAACGGTCTGCGCGGGAAGTTCGGGCAGGCGAATTATGCCGCGTCCAAGGCCGGGATGATCGGAATGAGCAAGTCGCTCGCTCGCGAGCTGGGCAAGTACGACGTGAACGTGAACGTGGTCGCCCCCGGCCTGGTGGCGACCCCGATGACGCGCGATTTGCCCGCCGAGGTGATCGAAGCCGCCACCAGGGAGTCGGCGATCGGGCGTCTCTGCACGCCCGAGGCGTGCGCCGCGGTGATCGTGTTCCTGTGCTCCGACCCCGCTCGGCACATCACCGGCGCGGTCGTGCACGTGGACGGGGGCCAGTACATGTAGGGCCGGAAGGCCGCTCGCCGACCCGAGCGGCGCGGCCGACCCTGGAGGCTCGCGTGAACGCAGCGACCATGGACGTCAGAACCTTCCCGGAGTGGGAGGGAAAGCCGATCGACGAGCTGCTCTATCACTGCCGCGAGCTGCTCGAGGATCCGGATTTCCCCACGGTGCGCCGCTGGCGCGAGGCGGGCGGCAAGGTGGTCGGCCACTTCCAGGTGTACTTCCCCGAGGAGATCGCGCACGCGGCCGGCCTGCTGCCGTTCAAGCTGCGCGGCGCGCCGCTGGAGCCCACCCGGGCGGACTCGCATTTCGGCTCGTACCTGTGCTCGATCGTCAAGAGCACGCTGGAAGTGGCGCTGTCCGCGCACGCAACCGTGGATCTGTTCGTCACCCATCCGATCTGCGACGCAGCGCGGAACCTGGCCGGCGTCTGGGGCCGCAACTTCGCGTTCCCTTGCCAGATCCTTTACCTCCCACAGAACGCCAACTCCGCGCACGCCGGTACGTACCTGCGAGCGGAGTATCAGAGGCTCGCGGGGACCATCGAGGACATCGCGGGCCGGCCCGTCCGCGATGCGGAGCTGCGCCGGTCCATCGCCGTCTACAACGAGAACCGGGCCTTGATGCGGCGTCTCTACGACCTCAAGCGTGAGACTCCGTGGCAGGTGTCGGCCGACGATGCGTACTCCCTGATCGCGATCGGCGGGATGATGCCACGCGAGGAGCACAACGCGATCCTCCGCGCCGCCTTGCCGCAGCTCGAATCCAGGCAGGCCCGGCGGCAGGACCGGGTGCGGATCGTGTTCGAGGGCGGTTTCTGTGAGCAGCCGCCGCTCGATCTGGTCCGGACCATCGGTCGTTCCTGTTACGTCGTGGACGACGATTTCATGATCGGCCTTCGCTGGATCGTCTCCGACGTCGAGGCCGGCGCGGACCCACTCAGGGCGCTGGCCCACGCCTACCTCGAGCAGTCGTCGTACAGCCCGGTCCAGCACGACCTGCGTAAGCCCAAGGAGAAGATGCTGCTCGAGCGCATCGCGCGCGCGCGCGCGCAGGCTGTCATCGTGGCCGCGGCCAAGATGTGCGAGCCGGGGCTCGAGGAGATCGTGGCCCACACTCACGCGCTGGATCAGGCCGGTATCCCGTACTTCGTGAGCGAGTTCGAGGAGAACATGTCGAGCTTCGAGACCCTCGCGGTCCAGCTCGAGACGTTCGTCGAAAACCTGATGTTCGATTGAGAGGCGGTGGGGCATGACGTCCACGACCGGATACGACAGCACCCTCGTTGGCAGGGGCAACCGGGACGGCGCACGCCTGTTCCGCGAGTGGTTCGACCAGCTCTCGGAAGCTGCGGCCGCCGGCCGCGGCGGCGCTTACGTGTTCGTCATGGGGAGCCTGGGCGAGCTGTTGCGCACGTTCGACCTGCCGCTGGTGTTTCCCGAGATCAACTCGCTCCAGACTGCAGTTCGCCACGTGGCACACGAGTACCTGAACCAGGCCGAGGACTACGGCTACTCGCCCGACATCTGCGGCTACGTCAAGGCCGACGTCGCCACGCAGCTGCGATCTGGCGCGCTGCCGATGGGGAAGATCCCGCGGCCGGTGATCGCCGTCCACACCAACGCCTGCAACACGTACATCAAGTGGGCCGAGATCTGGGAGCGCATGTACGGCTGTCCGATCGTGACCATCGACGTGCCCGGCAGCCGCGCCGCGGGGCGCCACACCTGGCCCGGCGATCCCGAGTTCGAGAGCGACCGGCGTTACGTGTCGGCGCAGATCCACGAGCTGATCCCGCTGCTCGAGCGCGTCACTGGCGTCCGCTTCGACATCGACCGGCTGCGCGAGAACCTGAAGCACGCGAACGCGCTGTCCCGCGGCTGGCAGCGCGTGCTGGCGCTGAATCGCAACCACCCCGCGCCGTTCAACGCGCTGTCCGACGGGACGATCTTCCTCGGCGTCGCGAACGCCTACCGGGGCACCGAGGCTGGCGCCCGCTATTTCGATGACCTGGTCGAGGAGATGGAGTACAAGGGCGCCCACGCCATCGGCACCGCGATCGCCGAGTCCTTCCGCCTGATCTTCGTGGGCGTGCCGTGCTATCCGCTGTTCCGACGCTTCAGCGAGATGTTCGGCGAGCAGCGGGGAAACTTCGTGCACTCCACCTACCTGTGGTTCGCCTCGGGCGGCGCGAACACCGGATACCAGTGCCCGCTCGAGAATCCGATCGATGGCCTCGCGGAGGGGCTGCTGATCGGGGTCCGCGACGCCATGGACAGCATGTTCTTCCACACGCTGCCGCTGCTCACCATGGTTCAGGAGTACGAGGCCGACGGCGTGGTGTACCACCCGATCAAGAGCTGCCGCACCGTCTCGACGGGACTCGCCGACAGCCGGCGGGCGCTGATGCAGGCGGCCGACATCCCCAGCTTGTTCATCGAGTCCGACATGATGGACCGGCGCGTGGTGTCCGAGGCGCAGCTCAAGAATCGCATCGACGCCTTCTTCGAAGGACTGGCGAGCCGCCGTCATCTGGCGGCCACCGGGCATTAGCCCAGGACGGAGCACGGCATGGCCTACGCAGCTGGCGTGGACGTCGGGTCGACCCAGACCAAGGCGGTGATCGTCGATGAGGATCGGCGCATCGTGGGCCGCTCGTTAACCGAGACCGGGTCCAACGTGATGCGGGCGGCCGAGGACGCCTTCCAGCAGGCGCGGGCGGCCGGCGAGGTGCGGGAGGAGGAGATCGAGTACGTCGTCGGCACCGGTTACGGGCGCTACAGGGTCACCTTCGGCAACGCGCAGGTGACCGAGATCAGCTGCCACGGGCGCGGCGCGGTGCAGATGTTCCCCGCCACCCGCACGGTGGTGGACATGGGCGGGCAGGACACCAAGGCGATCCGGGTCTCGCCCGGGGGCGAGATCCTCGACTTCTGCATGAACGACAAGTGCGCCGCCGGCACCGGCCGGTTCCTGGGCGCCGCCTCGGCGGCGCTGCACATCCCGCTCGACGCGCTCGGACCGACGGCGCTGCGCGGCGAGCGCCCGGTCAAGATCAGCACCACCTGCACCGTGTTCGCCGAATCCGAGATCCTGTCCTGGCTCGGGAAGGGCAAGAAGATCGAGGACATCCTGCTCGGGGTCCACCAGTCGATCGCCACCCGATCGGTTGGCTTGCTGCGCCGCGTCGGCGTCGAGGAGCAGGTGACCTTCACCGGCGGCGTGGCGAGGAACGTCGCCATGATCGCGGCCCTGAACGACAAACTCGGGCTCACCGTCAACGTGAGCGAGGAAGCGCACTACATGGGCGCGCTCGGCGCCGCGCTGTTCGCGCTCGATCACATCCGCGCGGCCCGCGCCCCGGCGCCCGCCAGGACGCGTGACCCATGAGAATCACCTTGGGTATCGACATTGGCTCCACGTACACCAAGGCGGTGGTCGTGGGCGAGGATCACGTCATCCGCGGACGCGCCGCGATGCGGACCGGGTTCCAGCTCGCCGAGGTCGCGGAGCGGGCGCACGACGAGGCGATCGCGGCGGCGAGGATCTCGCCCGCCGACGTCGCCTACACAGTGGCGACGGGCTTCGGCCGGCATCAGGCGCCGTTCGCCGATCTGAAGGTTACCGACCTGACCGCCGCCGCGCGTGGGGCGACCGCGCTGTTCCCACGCACCCGCACCATCCTGGACGTCGGCGGCCAGACCATGAAGGCCAGCCGGATCGATGACCAGACGCACGTGAAGTCGTTCCGACTGAACGACAAGTGCGCGGCGGGCACCGGTGCGTTTCTCGAGAAGACCGCCCGCTACATGGGCTACAGCACCGAGGAGATCGGCCCGCTGGTCGCGACCTCGAAGGAACCGACCACGATCTCGGGCGTGTGCGCGGTGTTCGCGGAATCCGAGGTGATCAACCACCTGTCCCAGGGCGTCTCGCCCGCCGACATCATGCACGGCGCGATCGTCTCCCTGGTGGGCCGATCGATGCAGCTCATGAAACGCGTCCAGATGGAGCCGGAGTTCACCTTGATCGGCGGCATCCTACGGTTCGAGACCATGGTCCGCGTCATTCGCAGGGAGCTCGACGCCGAGGTCAACGTGCCCGACGGCGATCTGGTGCAATTCGTTGCAGCCTTCGGCGCGGCCGTGCTCGGACACCGGCGCCTGCGGTCACGCGACCGGGACGCCGCGGCCGCGGCGTCCGCTCCGGCGAGCGGGGGGAGCGTTCCATGAGCCGCGAGCCCGACACCCGGGAAGCGCCCGGCCCGGGCGACCGGCCGGAGGAGACACTCCTCAGGTCGCTCCGGCTCGCGGTCGAAGGCGAGGCCCGGCGCGTCCTGTCCGATGCTCAGGTCGCTTCCGATCCGGAACGCATCGCCAAGGGATGGGAACGACGCTTCATCGCCGACGAGACCCGCATCGCCGAGATGGTACAGCTCTACCACGAGCTGGGCTACGAAACGGTCGTCGATCCGGTCCGTGCCGCGGACGTCGTCGAGGATTGCGGCGATTGCCCGCTGGTCGTGCTCCAGCGGCTCAAGATGATCTACACACGCTCCCACGCCGGCGCGCAGAACGCCTGAAGGACCTGGGAGGAACTCGGGTGCACCCCATCGATCGTCTGCTTCGAGGGTGGATGCCTACATGCTGCGGCGGAGAAAGGTTCGATGAGGCTAGTCAAGCTGGTCAGTAGTCTGGTGTGCACCCCTCGAATACGCAGCCATGAGCACTGTCTTTGAGATCCGGGGTAGGATCCGCGGCACCCCGCGAACCTACGGCGCGCGTCACTCCGAGGATGCGTGGCGCCGTTGCGTGGTCGAAGGTGCGTGGTCGGGACATGAAGACCTCGCCTTCCCGCTCTCCTGCGATCTAGAACTGGAGTTCTCGTTCCGGATCGACGCGGCCTCGCCCGATTACGGATGGAACCCGCACCCGAACGGCCGCGATCTCGATACGCTTGTGGTGCAGAGCTCGACGTGTGCGGCGCCACTTTGCGGCAGGAACGAAAAGCGGCCGAGCTTACGATGGATCGCCGATCCGAGGTGCGTGCGCCGCCTCTGGGCGACGAAGACGATCGTCACCGACGGATCGCGGGCCGGCGCAGACATCGTCATTCGGCCTCTCGGGTGCGGTAGAGTCCCGCCATGCCGCTGAGCCTCGGAAGCCGCTTGGGCGCCTATGAGATCGTCGCCCCGCTCGGCAGTGGCGGCATGGGCGTGGTCTATCGCGCCAGGGATCTGCACCTGGGGCGCGAGATCGCGCTTAAGGTCCTGCCCGCCGAGATGTCCGCGAGCGCCGACTGGCTCGCCCGCTTCGAACGCGAGGCGCGCATCGTGGCGGCCCTCAGTCACCCGAACATCGTCGTGCTCCACACCTTCGAGGACGAGGGCGGCGTGCGCTTCCTCACCATGGAGTTGGTGGAGGGGCAAAGCCTCGATCAGGCGCTAGCGCCCGGAGGACTTCCCATCCCCAGCGTGCTGGACATCGGCATCGCCCTCGCCGACGCGCTCACGGCCGCGCACGAGAAGGGAGTCATCCACCGCGATCTCAAGCCCGGGAACGTGATGCTGACCACGGATGGGCGGATCAAGGTCCTGGATTTCGGGCTCGCCAAGCTCACCGAGTCCGCGGCGCCGATCGCGGCCTCGCAGGCGGCAACCCTCGCGGCGCCGATTTCGGGAGCGGGGATGATCCAGGGCACGGCGCCTTACATGGCGCCGGAGCAGATCCGGGGCGAGGCAGTCGACGCGCGCAGCGACCTATTCGCGCTCGGCGTGGTGGTCTACGAGTTGGTGGCGGGGAAGAGGCCGTTCACCGGCGAGACGTACGTGGACATTGTCCACGCCATCCTGCACGGCGGACCGATGCCACTGACCAGCGTGCGGTCGGACGTGCCGCGTGACCTCGATCGAATCGTGACCCGGTGTCTGGAGAAGAACCGGCGGCAGCGGTTCCAGACCGCGCTCGACGTTTCGAACGAACTGCGCCAGCTGCGCAAGGAGTGGGAGCGTGGCGAATCGGGGCCGGCCACGGAGAAGGTCGCCTCCATCGCGGTGCTGCCATTCGCGAACCGCAGCGGCAGCGCCGAGGACGAGTACTTCTCCGACGGGCTGGCCGACGAGCTGCTCAACGTGCTGGCGAAGATCAAGGGGCTGCGCGTGATCGCGCGCACGTCGTCGTCCCAATTCAAGGGCTCGACGGACGACGCCGCCACGATCGGGCGCAAGCTGGATGTGGTCACGTTGCTCGAGGGCAGCGTGCGCAAGGCGGGGAACCGGGTGCGGATCGGCGTCCAGCTCGTGGACGTCGCCGACAGCTCGCAACTGTGGTCGGAGACCTACGACCGCAAGCTGGACGACATCTTCGCGGTGCAGGATGACATCGCACAGTCGGTGGTGAGGGAGTTGAGGACGACGCTGCTGGGGCAGGCGGCGGACTCGGACGCGAGCGGCAAGGCGAAGGCTGATGTGGCCCGGGCGGCGAAGGGACGCGCGACCGATCCCGAGGCCCATCGGCTTCACCTGCTGGCGCGACACCTGCTCGAGCGCATGATGCGCGAGGACGTGGCGAAGGCGATCGAGTACTTCGAGCAGGCCCTCGAACGGGACCCGAAGTTCGCGCTCGCCTGGGCGTGGCTGGGCCGGGCGCAGGCGACCGAGGCGGATCGGGGCTGGGAACCGGCTGCCGAGGCCTATGCGCGGGCGCGGGAGACGTTGGGTCGGGCGCTCGAGCTGGAGCCGGATCTCGCCGAGGCCCACGCCTTCCTGGGGTGGGTCCGGATGAGCTTCAACTGGAACTGGCGCGGCGCGCAGGCATCCGTCACGCGCGCGCTCGAACTGGCGCCGGGGAGTGCCGACGCGCTCCTCACCGCGGGCGCGCTGGCCAGCGCGCTGGGTTCCTTTGACGAGGCGATCGGGCTGCTCCGCCGCGCGGTCGAGCAGGATCCGCTGAATCGCAGGGCCCATTCCAATCTCGGGCTCGTGCTGTGGGCGGCGGGGCGGCCCGATGAGGCCGAGGCGCAGTTCCGGAAGGTCCTCGAGATCGCCCCGCACTGCGTCGTCTCCCGGTCTCATCTCGCCCTGACGCTGCTCGACCTGGGCCGCGGCGAGGAGGCTTTGGACCTGGCGATGGCGGAGCCGGCAGGTTCTTCCCGGCTGAAGGCGCTGTCGATCGTCCATTGGGCGCTGGGCCACCCCTTCGAATCAAGCACGGCGCTCTCGGAACTCACTGAGCAGTACGCCGAGGGCGACGCGTTCCAGATCGCCCAGGCGCACGCGCGGCGGGGCGAGGTGGACCAAGCGTTCGCGTGGCTCGATCGAGCCTACGAGCAGCAGGACCCCGGGCTCACCGACACGAAGCACACGCCGAACCTGCGTCCCCTCTACAGCGATCCGCGATGGGGCACGCTCTTGAGGAAGATCGGACTCGCAGACTGAGGGACACGACCACCGCCGCCGACCCTACTGGGTGCGGAAGTCGGGTGCTCGGCCTCTAGCTTCGCGCTCGCCTGGAGTAGATTCCTCTGATGTCACCTACCAAATCCGGGCGCCCTCTCACGAGGGCGCCCATCTCGTTGTGCGCCCGGACATGAGGCAGGACGAGGAGGAGGCGGCAGAGGCTCGGCCATCGGGTCGCCCTGTGTGAGACCAGGATAGTTCTGGCCAGGCCGTTCGTTTCCTGCGCCGGCATCGTTTCTCCATGTAGGCCCCAAGCGTCCCGTTCCCGGAGGTTCCGATGCGCCGCCGTGCAGCTCTCCCCGTGCTCCTCGCCTGGACTGTGTGCGCCGTCTCAAGCGGCGAATCCCTGGCCGCCTGGCCGTACGATCCCGTGAACGGCAACGTGCCGATCGCGACGGGCCCCGGCCATCAGCGCTACCCGAGCATCCTCGCCGACGGCGCCGGAGGAGCCTTCATCGCGTGGCACGACTCCCGGAACGGCGGCGCTAACTACGACATCTTCGTCCAGCGCATCGATGCGGCCGGTGTGCCCCTGTGGACGGCCAACGGGGTCGCCGTCTGCACCGCCCAATTTGATCAGGCCAACACGGCTCTCGTTTCGGACGGAGCGGGTGGCGTGATCGTCGCCTGGCACGACCTGCGCTCCGGCCCCTCGTGGGACATCTATGCTCAACGGCTGAACGGCGCCGGAGTCCCGCAATGGACCGCCAATGGCGTGGCGCTCTGTGCCCTCGCGGCTAATCAGCTCAATCCGGTCATCGTCACCGACGGAGCGAGCGGCGCGGTCGTGATCTGGACGGACTCGCGGAACGGCAACGACGACATCTTCGCGCAGAGGGTCAGCGCCGGCGGCGTCCCGCAGTGGACGGCGAACGGTGTCGCTGTGAGCGCTGCGTCGGGCCCGCAGAGTGTTCCCGACGCCATCCCGGACGGGATCGGCGGGGCGTACGTGATCTGGCGGGACGGTCGGAACGCGTTTCCGAACGACGGCATGATCTTCGGGATCTGGGTCTACAACGATGGAACGATCATAGGGATCCCCAACGGCCAACTCATCGACCAGGGCCATGCGACGACGATGCCCCGGATCGTCCCGGACGGCTCCGGAGGCTCGATCATCACGTGGCACCAGGTGCAATCGGGGTCGCAGAACATCCTGGCCCAGAGACTGACCCTGGGCGGCGGTCGGAGCTGGAACAACGGCACCTCGGTGGTCGTGTGCGGAGCCGCCGGCGATCAGATGTACCCATCGATCGCCGCCGACGGTCAGGGTGGAGCCTTCATCGTCTGGAAGGACCTGCGGGCGGACGCCGGCGACATCTACGCCCAGCGGCTCATCACCGGCGGATCGAAGTTGTGGCCGACGGAAGTCGTGATGTGCGCCGCGAGCGGCCACCAGAGCGAGCCCGTCGTGGTCTACGACGGCGTCAGCTCGAGCATCGTGACGTGGTCGGACAGCCGGAGCGGATTCACCGACGTCTACGCGCAGGCCGTCACCGCGAGCGGTGGCTGGGGCGGAAACGGGGTTCCCGTCTCGATCGCGGCGGTCGACCAGCTGCTCCCCAGGGCCGTTGTCGGCAACGACGGCAGCGCGATCGTCACCTGGTTCGACACACGGAACGGAATCGACAACGACATTTATGCGCAACGCGTCGGGCGCCACGGCGAGCTTGGCGCGGCGGAGCCGACGATCGTCGACGTGCGCGACGTGCCCAACGATCAGGGTGGTCGCGTGCAGGTCGAGTGGACGGCGAGCTACCTCGATGTCGCTCCGGACCTCGCCATCGAGGGCTACTCGGTGTGGCGGCGCGTGCCGGAGCCGGCGTCACAGGCGGCGCTCGCCGGTGACGCGCGTTTCCGCCGGATGGCGCCGGCGCTCGGGATGCAGGCGGTGTACTGGGAGTACCTCGTGACGCTCCCGGCGCGCGGATTCCCCGGCTACAGCTTCGTGGCCCCCACCACCAGCGACCAGCTGCCCGGATCGAACCCCTACACCTCGTTCATGGTGCTCGCCGAGAAGGAGGGCGGCTATCCCTACTGGAGATCGGCCCCGGACTCGGGGTACTCGATCGACAATCTCGCGCCGCCGGTGCCCGCACCGTTCACTGGTACGTACGCGTCCGGCAGCACGACCCTTCATTGGGGCGTCAACCCGGCCGCGGACTTCGCGGAGTATCGGATCTATCGCGGTAGCTCGGCCGGCTTCGTCCCCGGGCCGGGCAACCTCGTGGCGACCGCTCCGGACACTGGCTACGTCGATGGGGACGGCACGACGTCCTCCTATTACAAACTGTCGGCGGTGGACATCCACGGCAACGAGAGCGTGTTCGCGCTGCTCTCGCCCTCGGGCACGGTCGCGACGGAGGACGGCGCTCGGCGGATCGAGCTGCAGCTCGCGTCGCCGCGGCCGAACCCCGCGCTGACGTCGGCGCGCATCGCGTTCGACCTCCCGCGCGCGACGCCCGTCTCGCTGATGGTCCACGACGCGACCGGCCGCGTGGTCCGCACGCTGTTCCAGGGTGTGCACGCGGCCGGACGATTCAGCCTGCCGTGGGACCTCCGCGACGGCTCGGGGTCTCGTGTGCCGAGCGGCGTCTACTTCGTCCGCCTGGAAGCCCACGCACAGCGCCACAGCCGCCGCGTCGTCGTGATGCGTTGAACCCGGGGGCGGGTGAGGGCGGAGGTTTCCTAAACCGCGCCCGCGGTCTTCTGCCTTACGGTCCGTCGGCGGAGCGGCTCGAGCCGCGGAGGGCGCTTGCCGTGGCGGAGCGCGCCGGCGACCGGAACGTATTCGAGCGGCTTCCCTTCGTCGACGCAGCGCAGCATCAGACCGCCGCGGCTCATGTCACCGCGCCCCACGAACGCCGAGGGGAACTGCAGCCGGCTCTGGAAGTGTCGCTCCACGACGTCCGTGTACTTGCCCGTGGCGATGCTGCCGAGCAGGACGACCTGGTCCGCATCATCCAGAGCGCGCGCCAGCGCCGCGCAGTCGCGCTCGAGCGGCGCCCGGAATCGCGGCTCAGCAGGGTCGACCCCCACGCCGGCGATCCCCAGGAGATCGGACATGGTGATTCGCTGGTCGGGAGGAATCAGTCCCCACCCTGGCGTGATGACGAGCACGCCGTGCGGCGCCCGCGTCGGGCGTGCGAACGCGCGCCCATAGGCGAGCTTGCCCCGAAAGTAGAGACCGCTGAGGAAAGTGAAGACCTCGCCGATCGACGCTCCGTTTTCCCTCAGCCGCACGGCCAGGGGGAACGCGGCACGCCCGCTCATCAGGATCTGTGCCCGCCGCCCGCCGCAATGGGCGGGGGAGAGCAGGAACACGCTCTGCATGGATGGTCTTCGTCTCGGTGGGGCCCGCGGGTCGCTGCGAAGAAGCCGAAGATTACTGCTTCGTCTTCGCCCACTCCAGGAGCCGCTCGACCGGCCAGGTGTTGAGGACACGCGCCGCGGGGATGCCGGCCCTGCGGGCGTGAGCCAGAGCGAACTCCGCGTACCTCAGCTCATTGCCGGAGTGGGCGTCGCTGTCCAGCGCGAACAGGCATCCGGCCTCGAGCGCCAGTCGAGCCGTCTCGTGATCCAGGTCCTGGCGGTAGGGATCTCCGTCGATCTCGATGGCGACGTCCTGTTCCCGCGCCTGCTCGAACACTTCGCTCCAGCGCGCCACCACCCCACGCCGCGTGAACATTCGTCCACGAGGATGAGCGAGGACGTGGACCTGCGGATGACGAACCGTGGCCACCATCCGCTCGGTCTGGTCCTCGGCTCGGCGCAGCTTGGAGTGCGGCGCCGCCAGCACGATCTCGAACTCGGCCAGCTCGTCGGACGTCATGTCCACGCCGCCTTCGGATGGAATGTTCGCCTCGATCCCCTTGAGCACCCGAAATCTCCCGGCCCATTCGCGATTGAGGCGGTCGGCCTCGCGATGCTGGCGCCGCACGTCCTCCATGCTGACACCGCCGGCGATCTTCAGCCCGTACGAGTGATCGCTGACGCCGATGTATCCATATCCGCGCGCCATCGCGGCCTCGGCCATGGCGGCAACCGACTCGGCGCCGTCGCTCCACTCGGTGTGCATCTGCAGGTCGCCTCGATAGTCCTCGAGGCCGATCGCACCCCTGGCCGGGGAGCGCAGGATGCGCAGCGCTTGGGCCCGGCTCAGGAAGTGAGTGCGCAGGGCGCGCGCCTGGTCCAGCTCGGTACGCCGCGCGCTCTTCTCGACCGCCCGCTCGACGGCCGGGCTGCGACCGAGCTGCAGGTGCTCGAGGATCACCCGCTCGCTGGCAGGTCCGACGTAAGGGATCTCACGGGGGGCGTGCTCGCGGACGAAGTCGTCCAGCGGCTGCTCGAGCGAGACGACGGCTCGCGCCGCACGTCGATAGGCCCTTGCTCCATGAGTGGACTGGTGGACGAAAGCGAGATCGTAGAGCGCTTCGGCCACCTCCATGTTGAGGTCGCGATCGACATCCGGGGACATGGGACGAGCCTAGGCTTCGGCCGCGTTCGAGACGCCATCGACCGGCAAACTCACTCGGGGGACGAGGGTCGGGATCGCACGCCCTTCAGGCCGGACCGATGAGGTAGTGTCTCCGTCCTTTCGGACCGACCCTGGGAAGGAGACTCGTCGTGCAGGTGCTCACACTATTGGGTTTGGGTCTCTTGTTGGGCCTGCGACACGCGGCCGATCCCGACCATGTCGTCGCGGTCACCACGATCGCCGCGCGCACCCGCCGTGTGCTTCCCGCCACGCTGCTCGGAATCGTCTGGGGGCTGGGCCACACGCTGACGCTGTTCGCGGTGGGGGCGGCCATCATCGTCTTCAACTGGTCCGTGCCCCCGCGGATCGGTCTCACGCTCGAGCTATGCGTGGCGCTGGCGCTCGTGGTCGTGGGTCTCCTCAATCTCAAGCCACACCGACACGACCGAAGCGAGCTCGGACAGGAGCCGGGAAGACCACCGGCGGGACGCGCCTTCCTCGTGGGGCTCGTTCATGGACTGGCGGGAAGCGCGGCGGTGGCGCTGCTGGTGCTGGCCACGGTCGGCGATCCGCGCTGGGCCTTCGGCTATCTCCTGGTCTTCGGTCTCGGAACGCTCATCGGCATGGCGCTGATCACCACCGGCTTCGCCCTGCCGGTCGCCCTGGCCATGAATCGCTGGGCTCATGCCGGACGGCTGATCCGCGTGTCCACGGGCGCTCTCTCGCTCGCGTTCGGGATCTGGCTCGTCTATCAGATCGGCTGGCTCGATGGCCTGTTCATGGGCACGCCGCATTGGACGGCCCACTGAGTGGCGCTCGGGCCGCGCTCAGCGCGACGGGGTGACGAGCGGCCGAGGCTCGGGGCCCGACCGCTCGACGGCCAGGCGCTTCGGCATGCGCGCGAGCAGTGCGAGCGTGGCGATCGACAGAATGCCGACGGTTGCCCAGCTCATGGGCGACGCCGACCATCCGAACACGCCCTGACCCACGGACGTTGCCGAAGGCACGATATCCTTGGTGTTGTTCACCGCGGCGTGCATCACCATCACGATCCACAGGCTCCCGGTGCGCGCATAGAGCCAGGCCATCGCCACCGAGAGTCCCACCACGGTGAGCATGTAGACCCAGAAGGAGTGCTGGTACGTGTCAGCACCGCGCGCGAAGAAGAGCGGGACGTGCCATGCGGCCCAGAGCAAGCCGAGCACGACACTCGCGCCGCGCAGACCGATCCGCGACGCGAGCCGCGGCAGCGCGTAACCTCGCCAGCCGATCTCCTCGCCCGCCTGGATTGGCGCGGAGAAGACGATCGCGAACGGGATGAGAAACAGCGCCTCGGTCTGGAAGGCCGGCCATGCCCCGGTCCAGAGTCGGACGACCAAGGCGGCCAGCAGCTTCACGGAGATCAAGAAGAGGATCGCGAACGCGTACCAGCCCGGCTTCAACGATCCGCGGAAGACCGGATCGACGAGCCGGCGAACTCCATCGCGTCCTTCGGCGCGCCACGTCAGCAGCAGCGCGCTCACCGCGGGAGAGAAGGCGCCGAGAGTCGCCAGCACGGAGTGGATTGGCCTGAGAGTGGGCCCCGCCGTCACCGCGACGGTGACGAAGAAAAGCCATCCCAGCGCGAAGGCCAGCGAGAAGAAGGCCGCCAGATCGCCGAGGCCCGGGAGAGACCGAGGTCCGTCGCTCGCGGAACTCAGGGCGGTGTGGCCGCTCAGACGGCGAGACCTGAACGACCGGCGGAGACGCGAGCCACGAGCTCGCCCATCACCCGCAGGAGTGTCGGCGGATCCATCGGCTTCACCAGATGGGCATCGAAGCCGCTCTCGACCGATCGGCGCCTGTCTTCCTCCTGGCCCCAGCCCGTGGCGGCGATCATCACGACGTTTTGCCCTCGAGGAAGAGCGCGTACCCGCTCGGCGACCTCGTATCCGCTGAGCCGCGGCATGCCGATGTCGAGCAGCAGGATCTGGGGAAAGCCGCTCTCCGCGATGCTCAGCGCTTCTTCACCGTCGTAGGCGACACGCACCTCGTGGCCGTCGAGTTGAAGGAGCATCGCGACCGAATCGGCGGAATCGCGGTTGTCGTCCGCGACGAGGATGCGCCAGGGTCCGGCGGAGGATGGCGCGGCCGCGCCGGGATGATGCGGCTCGTAGGTTGGACTCTCGAGCATCGGAAGCCTCACGCTGAAGCAACTGCCGCGATCCAGGCCTTTGCTCTGGACCTCGACCGAGCCGCCGTGCATCTCGACCAGCCGTTTCACCAGCGTCAAGCCGAGCCCGAGGCCGTCGGGATCACGACCCACCCCGCGCCCGCTCTGAAAGAAGAGATCGAAGATGTGGTCCTGATCCTCGGCGGGAATGCCTCGCCCTTGATCGATGACGTGAATCGCGACGTCGGGTCCCTGTCGCTCGGTCAAGACCTCGATCCTGGTGCCGACGGGGCTGTACTTGCTGGCATTGTCGAGAAGGTTGGCGAAGACCTGCGAGAGGCGAACGACGTCGGCGTGGAGCCGAACCTCGACCCCCGAAGGCCGCACCACCAGCGACTGCCCTGCCGCCTCGATCAGGGGCCGAGCCGACTCGATCGCCCCATCCAGGATGTCGTCGAGCGGAACCGCGTGCTTCCGCAGCTCGAGCTTTCCCTGCGTGATGCGGCTCACATCCAGAAGGTCGTCGATCAGCCGGGTCAGATGGACGATCTGGCGCTGGATGATGTCCTGGAAGCGCTGTGCCTCCTGGTTCCCGGGCGTCGCGCGGCGGAGCAGCTCCACGGCGCTCCGGATCGGGTTGAGCGGATTGCGCAGCTCGTGTCCGAGAGTGGCCAGGAACTCGTCCTTCCGGCGATCGGCCTCGCGCAGCGCCTCTTCGGTCTGGCGCAGCTCACGCTCGGCGCGTCGGCGCTCCTCGAGCTCGTCCTGCGCGCGACGAAAGAGCCGCGCGTTCTCGAGCGCCACGGCCAGCAGCAGGGAGATGCCTTCGAGCAGCTCGAGGTCGAGCGGCGTGTACACGCTCTCCGCGTCGGCGCTCACCTGCACGACGCCGACGACTTCGCCTTCGAGGCGCAGCGGCGCCATGATGGCGTTGCGCGCCAGTGGCGGGTCGGCATCCCGCAGATCCCGGACGACTCCGGCGCCGTCGACTTCGTAGTACTTCCCCTTTGGATCGCGCACGCGGTCGGCCACGTCGGTGAACAACATGGGCCGGCCCGTGCGGATCACCTGGCTCTGCATGCCCGCGGATTCCTCCCGGTAGGCCAGCGCTGGCAGCGTGGACGGATCGAGCACGTTCCCGCTGACATACGCATAGAGGCACCGGATCGACCCGGAGGCCCGGTCCAGCTCCGACACGATCAAGCCGTCGCAACGCATCGCGGAGCGCACGCTGTCGAGCATGCGGGCGAAAATCGCGGCCGGATCGAGGCTGCTCGCGAGCTGCCGGGCGGTGTCGAGCAGGATCTGATGAAGCCGGTCCAATCCCGACGAGGCGGGGATCGCGGAGGATTCGGGCTTCTGAGTCACGGAGCGGTGGACCTGCAGGAGTGAAAGGGGACGGCCAAGGGCGGACCCTACCACGGCCCGAACGCCGACCCAGGGGAAAATCGGAGTCTGATCCAACGCGAAGGGCGGCGTCCGGAAGGACGCCGCCCCTTCGGCGCGAGGTGGTACCTCGAGCGACTTAGACCTTGCGGACGTTCGCCGCCTGCAGCCCCTTCGGACCGCGGGTCACGTCGAACTCCAGAGACTCTCCCTCGGCGAGCGTCTTGAAGCCGTCGCCGTGGATCGCGGAGAAATGGACGAAGACGTCCTCGCCGCCATCCGCCTGGGTGATGAAGCCAAAGCCCTTCGCCTCGTTGAACCACTTCACGGTGCCACGTGCCACTTGAAGCTCCTTGTATCCGGGTCGATCGACCCGCCCTTTGCCGCGAATCAACGCTGCGGCCGCGTCCGGTCTTCGTGACCTTCGCCTCGATCCGGAAGTTCGGCCAACAAAAAGCCGCCAGGGGAGTCCTCTGGCGGAATCTGATGAGCCACACATCCCGGCAACCGAAGACGCCGACAGTATCGGCGGCTCGATCCCGGAGCGCCAGTCAATTCTTCGGTGAGGTATGATCGGCCCATGGATAACGATTTCATCGAGCCGGACGACGAGGAGCGCTCGCCGGACTTCGCCAAGGCCCTCGAGGAACACGAACGACGGGGAGAGACCGCCGACCTCGCGGCTCGCGCGGCGTTCGAGCCGAGGATGGGCGCGCGCGTGCGTGGCCGCGTGGTGGCGCTCACCAGCGAGCACGCGCTCGTGGACATCGGCGCGCGGAGCGAAGCGATCACGGAGCTCTCGCACTTCCGGACCGGCGAGGAGCCTCCGCGAATCGCCGTGGGGGATACCGTCGACCTCTTCGTGGTCGACGCCGGAGAACCCACCGTGCTCGCGCCGTCCATGCGCTCCGATCCGCATGCCGGGCTCGGCGCC
Source organism: Candidatus Eisenbacteria bacterium (assembly GCA_035712145.1). Taxonomy (NCBI): domain Bacteria; phylum Candidatus Eiseniibacteriota; species Candidatus Eiseniibacteriota bacterium. The sequence goes on from DASTBI010000031.1 coordinate 29,891, forward strand.
TTGCGCGAGGCGCAGAAAGCGGGCGTGCCGGTCGAAGGGCGCGTGCTGGAAGCCAACACCGGAGGCCTTCGAGTGGACCTGGGCGGCGCCCATGGATTCTGCCCCGTCTCGCAGATCGAGCTTTCGTTCTGCTCCGATCCGTCCTCCTATGTCGGCCGCACGCTGGAGTTCCTCGTCACCGGGATCGAGGACGCGCGGCGGAGCGCGCTGCTCTCGCGCAAGCAACTGCTGCAGCGCCGCGAAAAGGAAGAGTCCGAGCGTCGCATCGCCACGCTGGCCGTGGGGCAGGAGGTGGAAGGCGTCATCCGCCATCTCGAGGCGTTCGGCGCCTTCGTGGACATCGGGGGCGTCGAAGGGCTGGTCCACGTCTCCGAGATCCAGCACGCGCGGGTCGCGCATCCGCGCGACGTGCTCGTCGAGGGTCAGAAAGTGAAGGCGCGCATCCTGCGCATGGAGACTCGTCCCGGCGAGCGGCCGCGCATCGGACTTTCGATCAAGGCAGCGGCGCCCGACCCCTGGACGGGAATCGAGACGCGGCTCGCTCCAGGCGCGCGCGTGCACGGCGTCGTGGCTCGTATCGCCGACTTCGGCGCGTTCGTCACGCTGGAGCCCGGAATCGACGGCCTGGTTCACATCTCCGAGATCGCGCCGCGACGGATCGAGCGGGTGAAGGAGGTGCTGTCGGTCGGCCAGGAGGTCGACGCGGTCGTGCTCGGAGTCGATGCGAAGAAGAAGCGCATCTCGCTGTCCGTCAAGGCCGCGGGAGAAGCGATGGCGACGCCCGAGCCGCCACGGGAGAGGAAGCCCGAACCTCGAGCCCCCGTGAGCGGGCCGCCGGCCATGGAAGAGCCCACGACCATGGCTCTGGCCTTCCGCAAGGCAGCCGAGAAGGCGCGCCAGAAGCAGTCGAAGGCGGACCCGCAGGCTTGAACGCCTGACGCGCCAGCCAGGGACACTTAGCGCGCGCTTGTCCCCCGAGCCGAACTTTGCCAGCATCGAAGTCCACGCGCGCTCCTCCGATGTCGCCGTTCTCGCGAGCGGCGACGCCATAGCGCTTGCAGGGTGCACCCATGATCACCAAGGACGCTCCCGAAGATCCGCCAGCAGGGCGCGAGGTCGTCTCCTCGTCCGGCGAGATGGCGGCTCGGATCCATGAGTACGATTGGGGACGCACGCCGCTCGGACCCATGGACTCCTGGTCGCCGAGCCTGAAGATGATGGTGCGGTTCCTCCTCGTGAACCGCTTCCCGCTCCTCCTGTGGTGGGGTCCTCGATTTCTGCAGATCTACAACGACCCCTACCGGCCGGTGCTGGGGTCGAAGCACCCGAACTCCCTGGGACAGCCTGCGGCGGAATGCTGGCCCGAGATCTGGCCGATCATCGGCCCGCTGGTCGAGACTCCGTTCAGGGGCGGACCGCCGACCTGGATGGAGGACATCGCTCTCGAGCCCAATCGCCACGGGTTCGCGGAGGAGACGCACTTCACCATCGCCTATAGCCCGGTCCCCGACGAGACGGTGGAGAGCGGCATCGGCGGGGTGCTCGCCACGGTTCATGAGATCACCGAGAAGGTGATCGGAGAGCGGCGCGTGGCCGCCTTGCGCGACCTCGGTACGCGCGCCCTGGAAACAAAGACCGCGGAGGACGCATGCGAGGCGGCCGCCGAGATCATGTCGAAGTACCCCAAGGACGCGCCTTTCGCCCTGATCTACCTGGTCGACGAGAGCCGCAGGCAAGCTCGCCTGGCGGCATCCAGCGGTGTCGGCATCGGAGAGAGCGCCAGTCCCCGAGCCATCGACCTCGAGGGCGAAGCGGCCGAGTCCGCGACCTGGCCGCTGGCCGAAGTGATCCGCACCGAATCCTCGATCGTGGTCGAGGACCTCGCGACGCGACTTCCTCGATCGGTTCCGGCGGGTCCATGGTCCGACCCGCCGCGCCAGGCCGTCGTGGTTCCCATTCGATCGAACATGCCGCACCAGCTCGCCGGCATGCTGGTCGTGGGCGTGAGCGCGAGGATCGCGCTCGACGATTCCTACAAGAGCTTCTTCGAGCTGGCGGCCTCGCAGATCGCCACGGCGATCGCGAACGCGCGCGCCTATGATGAGGAGCGCAAGCGTGCGGAAGCGCTGGCCGAGATCGACCGCGCGAAGACGACCTTCTTCTCCAACGTCTCGCACGAGTTCCGCACGCCGCTGACCCTCATGCTCGGCCCTCTCGAGGAGGCACTGTCCAGGGCCGAGGGGCAAGACCTTCCCGGCGGCAAGGATCTCGTCGAGATCGCGCATCGCAATGGCCTCCGTTTGCTGAAGCTCGTGAACGCGCTGCTCGACTACTCCCGGATCGAGGCGGGTCGCGCCAAGTTGTCGACCAAGACCGAGGACCTGTGCGAGCTGACTGCGGTGTACGCCAGCATGTTCCGCTCCGCCATGGACCGGGCCGGGCTGGAGTTCCAGGTGGAATGCGAGCCGCTGCCGTCGCTGGTGCGCGTGGATCGCGACGCCTGGGAGAAGATCGTGCTCAACCTGGTGTCGAATGCGTTCAAGTACACGCTCGAAGGCCGCGTCACCGTCACGATGCGATCCGACGAGGACCGCGCCGTGCTCACCGTCACCGATACCGGCACCGGGATCGCGAGTCATGAGCTACCCAATCTCTTCAAGCGCTTCCATCGGGTCGAAGGCGCGCGCGGAAGGACCCACGAGGGCACGGGCATCGGGCTCTCATTGGTGAAGGAGCTGGTCCATCTCCACGGCGGAAGGATCACGGTGAAGAGCGAGCTGGGGCGCGGCAGCACATTCCGCGTCGAGCTTCCCCTGTCCACGGACGCGGCCCCGACGGCCGCGCAGGATCGGCGGCAGCACGAGGCGGAAGCCAAGGAGGCCAGGGCGTTCGTGGAGGAAGCGCTGCGCTGGCTTCCGGATGCCGATGTGGGCGACCGGGACCCGGCGTTGCCACTTCGCCAGGGCAGGGTCCTTCTGGCGGACGACAACGCGGACGTTCGGCAGTACTTGCGCGGCCTGCTCGAAGCCGTCGGATATTCCGTGATGGCCGTGGCCAACGGCCAGGAGGCTCTGGCCGCGGCGCGCCATGAGCGCCCGGATCTGATTCTGACCGACGTGATGATGCCGATCATGGATGGCTTCGCGTTGCTGGCCGCGGTGCGCTCGGATCCATCGCTTACCGAGACTCCGGTCATCATGCTCTCCGCGCGCGCCGGCGAAGAGAGCAAGGTCGAAGGTCTCGAGCACGGCGCGGACGACTATCTCGTGAAGCCGTTCTCGGCGAAGGAGCTGGTGGCCCGCGTCGCCTCGAACCTGAGCCTGGCGCGGATCCGAAGGGAGAGCGCCGAGCGCGTCACGTCGATCCTGGAAAGCCTTTCGGATGCCTTCCAGTCGATCGACGCGAACGGCCGCTATCTCTACGTCAACGGCGCCATGCGCAAGCTTCTGACCGAACAGGGCATCGATCCGAGCTCGATCATCGGCAAGCACGTCTTCGAGGCTTTCCCCGAGTGGCGAGACACCGAGATCGGCCGCGCGTTCCTGAAGGCGCACGAGGAGCGCACGTACGTCGAGCTCGAGAGCAAGTACGCGCCTTTCGACCGCTGGTATGCGGTCCGCTTCCATCCCGACCGTGAGGGCGGGCTGTCCGTCCTTTCGGAGGACATCACCGCGAGGAAAGACGCGGAGGCCAACCTCCGGCAGCGGACCGAGGAGCGCCAGCACCTGCTGGAGAGCGAGCGTGCGGCGCGCATGGAGGCCGAGCGACTCGGCCGCGTGAAGGACGAATTCCTGGCGACGCTCTCGCACGAGCTGCGCACGCCGCTCAACTCGATCCTCGGCTGGGCTCGCCTGGTGAGAAAGGATTCGGAGAACCGCGAGCTGCGAGAGAAGGCGCTGGAGGTCATCGAGCGGAATTCGCACGCCCAGGCACAGCTCATCTCGGACCTTCTGGACATGAGCCGGGTGATTTCCGGAAAACTCAGGCTCGAGTTCGACCAGGTCGACTTGCCGCTGGTCATCGAAGGCGCCGTCGAGCTGTTGAAGCCGACCGCAGAAGCGCGCGGCGTGACCCTCCGGACCGCCCTTGGGCCGCTGCGCGGAACGGTTCACGGCGACGCCGAGCGGCTCCAGCAGGTGGTCTGGAATCTGATCTCGAACGCCATCAAGTTCACGGAGACGGGCGGCTGGGCGGAGATCGAGCTCTCGGATGTGACGACCGGCGCCGAGATTCGCGTGCGGGACTGCGGCAAAGGCATCCGGGCAGAATTCCTCCCTCATCTGTTCGAGCGCTTCCGGCAGGAAGACCCCTCGGCCGCGCGCGAGCACGGCGGCCTCGGCATCGGCCTGGCGCTGGTGAAGCAGCTGGTCGATCTCCACGGCGGGCTGGTCCGGGCGGAAAGCCAGGGCGAAGGGCTGGGAGCGACCTTCCGCGTCATCCTTCCGTACGTCATGGCACCTTCCCGCTTCTCGGAGGACGATCCCGCCGTGACCACCAAGGGCTGGGCCCGCGGAGACATGCCCAGGCTGTCGGGGATCAAGGTGCTGGTGGTCGACGATGAAGAGGACGCGCGCGAGCTGCTGCGGCGCTTGCTCGAAGAGTCCGACGCTCAAGTGCTGACCGCCTCGTCGGCCGGCGAAGCGATGCGCCTCCTGGCCCGCGAGAGTCCGCAGGTGCTGCTGAGCGACGTGGGCATGCCGGGGCACGATGGCTACCAGTTCATCCGCGAGGTGCGGGCGAGTGGTAGTACCATTCCGGCCGTCGCGCTCACCGCCTTCGCGCGCTCGGAGGATCGCACCAAGGCGCTGCTCTCGGGATTCCAGTCACATCTGGCCAAGCCGTTCGAGCCCGCCGAGCTGCTGGTGACGGTCGCGGCGCTCGCCGGAAGGATGGGAGCGAAAGCATGAAGGTGGCTTCACCGCCGCGCGACGTCCTTCAGGCCATCGGAAACACGTCCATGGTCCAGCTCCGGAGGGTGGTTCCGGAGAACTGCGCCGAGCTCTTCGTGAAGCTCGAGTGGGAGAACCCCACCGGCAGTTTCAAGGACCGCATGGCGCTGGCGGTGATCTCGCGCGCCGAGATGGACGGGCGGCTCGAGCCCGGGTTCTCCGTGGTGGAGTACACCGGAGGCAGCACCGGCGCCGCGCTGGCCCTGGTGTGCGCGGTGAAGGGCTATCGCATCCGTATCGTCACTTCGGACGCGTTCGCCCGCGAGAAGCTGGATCAGATGGCGGCGCTGGGGGCCGAGCTCACCATCGTCGGGAGCGAAGGCGGCCACACCACGAAGAAGCTGATCCTCGAGATGATCGAGAAGGCGCGAACGCTGAGCCGTGAGCCGCGCACGTACTGGACGGATCAGCTGAACAACCTCGACAGCATCGCCGGCTACCACCCGCTCGGCGAGGAGATCTGGACCCAGATGGGCGGCGAGATCGACGCCTTCGTGCACGCGGTGGGGACCGCGGCGTCCATCCGTGGCGTGGGAGGGGTGCTCAAGCGCCACCGCCCTGACATCGAGATCATCGCGGTCGAGCCCGCCGAATCGTCGGTGCTGCTCGGCGGCGCACCCGGGCCTCACGCGATCGAAGGCGTCGGCGTGGGCTACACGCCGCCGCTCTACGATCCGGCGCTGGTGAATGAAGTCGTTCCGGTCGCCACCTCGGAAGCGCAGGCCATGGCGCGGCGCCTTGCGCGGGAGGAGGGCCTCTTCTCCGGGACGTCCGCGGGCGCCAACGTCCTCGCGGCCATCCGCGTGGGGCAGCGGCTGGGCGCAGGCGCGCGCGTAGTCACCCTGATGGGAGACTCGGGGATCAAGTATTTGAACACCGACGTCTACCGGCGAAGCTGAGCACGGCTCACTTCCCCGGAATTCGTGACTCGTCCCTCCGGCAGGCTGCTGATCGCGCTCGTGGTGGTCCTGGCCGGGGCGGCCGTCTGGCTCTACGTGCGCCGCACCACGATCACCCTCGATGCGCCCGAGCCGGTCATCGCTCCCGAGACGGCCGACAGCCTGCCCGAGCTGCCGTCTTCGATGCTGGAGGCGCCGGTGACCTACGACCTGGCGACCGCGATCGACTCGATCGAGGCGGCGGTGCCGCGAACCTACGGGGATCTGGATCAACGGATCCAGCTCGCGCGCAATCGGCGGGTCAGCTTCAGCTTTCGGCTCAAACGCTCACCCTTTCGCCTGAACGTCACCCAGCAGACGGTGACCATCTCGGCCAACATCGAGTACTCGGGAAGGATCTGGTACGACCCGCCGATCGGACCCGAGATCGAGGTCTCGTGCGGCACCGACCACGAGCTGCCGCGGCGCGCGCGTCTCACGGTCGAGTCGACGGGTGAGCTTTCGCGCCAGTGGGGCCTGCGCACGCGAACGCACGTGGTTCGTCTCACGGCTCTCTCGGACAGCGCGCGCGACCGCTGCCGCCTGTCCTTTCTGAGGCTCGATGTCACCGACCGGGTGCTCGAGACCACTCGCGTGCTGCTCGAGGAGAAGCTGGCGGCCTTCGACGAGACGGTCGCGCGCTGGCCGGTGAGAAAGCGGTTCGAGAAGATCTGGGGTGATCTGCAGAAACCCGTGCGCCTCGCCGACAGCGTGTACCTCACCATCAATCCCTCCGAGGCGCAGGTCGGGAAGATCGGCGCGATCGGCGAGACGGCGTACGCGAACCTCCGGCTCGTCGCCGCCCCACGTGTGATGACCGGGCCTCGGCCCACGCTCGAGAAAGTTCCCCTGCCGGACCTTCGCATGGCGAACGACGTCGGGCGCGGCGCGCGCGTCCTTCTCGACGCTTCCTTCACCTATCCGGTGGCCACGGCCATGCTGCGCAAGGCCCTGGTCGGACGCAGGCTCGAGCATCAGGGTCATCGCATCCGCATCCGTGACGTGCGGCTCATGGGAATCGGCGGGGGAAAGGTCGCGTTGCGCGTGCAGATCTCCGGAGCGGTTCGCGGCCGTCTCTTCTTCACCGGAACGCCGGGCTACGATCCGGGCACGCGACAGATCACCGTGCCCGATCTCGATTACGACGTCGGCACGGCCGAGATCCTCGTCCGCGGTTACGAGCTGCTGAGCGACATCCAGCTGCGCGATTTCCTGCGCGCCAAGGCGCGCCTGCCGGATTCGGCGGTGGTGCGCAAGCTCTCGCGGCTCGCGGAAGACGGAATGAATCGCAAGCTTCCGGCGCGCGGCACGCGCCTGAGCGGTCGCATCCACCAGGCCAGGGTGATCGCGGTGCACGCGACGGCGTCGGACATCCGTGTGCGCGCACTGGCCGACGCGGACCTCACCCTCTCGATCGATCGCGCGCCTTCGATTCCGCGGCCTCCGGGGCCCGTCGGCAAGGAACGCGAGGACGAGAAGGATTTCTGAGGCGTGCCCGCCGCCCATGAGCTAGGGAAGCTATACTGAACCCAATCGTGAACTTACCCTCGCAGAGCTGTCGCGGAGGGGCGCTGGCGTGACCCAGGGTAGCGTCGATCCCGACTCGGCCGACCCGACCTCCATTCGAGCGAAGTCCCCGCGGTGGCGCTGGACCCGCTGGCTGCTCCGCGCCGTCCTGCTGATCAGCGGGCTGCTCGTGGTCCTCTTCGTCGCGATGGGCCAGCCGCCGATCGCGACCGCGGTCGTGAAGGCCGTCCTGGCTCGAGTCCATCCGCTGCCGGGCTCGTCCCTCGGCGTGACGGAAGTGCGCGGAGACTGGTGGACCTCCCTCGAGATCCGTGGCCTCCGGCTCACCCGGGGCGACACCTTGATCGCCGGGGTCGAATTCCTGCGCGCCCGCTACGGTCTAGCTTCGCTGCTGACCGGCGAGCTGCGGGTCCGCGACCTGGACGTCGAGGGTCTGGTGTTGACTCCCGACCTCTGGAGCGGCCCACCCAAGGCTCCGCGCCGCAAGCCCGCGCGACCTCCACTCACGCTCGCGCGCCTTCTGCGAGGGCGCTTCTATGATGGGCCCGCCTTCCGCATCGACCAGCTGACGCTTCGAGGCGTTCTCCGGACTCTGGCCGCGCGGGAGTCCTCGCTCACCACGCTTTCGCTCGATGGGCGTCGGATTCGCATGGGCCGCGCGTTCTCGTTCGCCATCGACTCCTTGCGTGCGCGGCGTCAATCGCCTGGGTCCGGGATCGAGCTCGATCTCAGGGCGCAGCTCGAGGACGGCCGATTCGAAGCGCCGCTGCTTCGATTCCGCGGCGATTCCAGCGCGGTCGATGGCCACGCGCTGATGACGGTCGATCGCGCGGACTCGCTCAGGGAAGCCCGACTGGTCCTCGACGCCCGTCCTCTCGACCTGCACGATCTCGCGCCCTTGCTCCCGCGGCTGAATTTGGGAGGCGCGCTGGTCGCGGACATCGATCTTCGAGGAACGCGTCGTGATCGGCTTTCGGGAACGGTCGCCGCCGCGACGGATGGGTTCCACGTCGGGGCGTGGGCCTTCGAGGACTCGCGTCTGAGCGCGACGCTGAGCGACGGGCGCTCCGAGACGTCCCTCTCCGGATCGTTCGCCGGTGCGCGTATCGACGTCCGCGGATGGATTCGCCCCTTCGATCTCGCGCCGACGTACGACCTCCAGGTCGCCTCGGATCGCCTGCCGGCTGGAGTCCCGGGTGCAGCCGGATGGAACGCATTCGCCGAGCGTGCCTCGAGCCGGGTGGCGCTCCGTGTCCAGGGAACGGGGTACGCGCGACCGGTCGCGGAGGTCCAGGGAGGCACCGCGGGCGAGATCGGCCGGCTCGACATCGACGGCCGCATCGATCTCACACGCGGGCTCTCCTGGTCCGTTCGGCGTTTACGGTTCGCCGGACTGGACGTGGCGCGGATGACGGGTCGATCCGGGCGAAGCTCGGTGAGCGGCACGCTGACGACCACGGCCCGGGAAGCCACCGGCGCCTCGCGTCGCCTGACCGCCGATCTCGACATCGGCCCATCGACCTACGGTGCGTGGCGGATCGACCGCGGCCGCGCGCGCGCGACCATCGATGGCGCGAGCGTCGGCGCTTCGCTCGAGCTCGTCACGCAGGCCGGATCCCTGGACGTGGACTCGCTGACCGGACGGTGGGAGGAGGGCGGCGTCTTCCGGCTGATCGGCGCGCGCTTCCGTGATCTCGATCTCGAGAAGGTCACCGCCAGCCCCGCGCACTCGAGCCGGCTCACGGGGAGAGTGAGCGGGCGCTTCCACGGCCTCCGCGCGCTGATGAAGCCGCCCTCGCCTCTGCAGGCGCTGCGAGATGGGCGCGCCTCGGGAGAAGCGCGTGTCGATCTCGAGCCTTCGCGGTGGAGGCGGCAGAACATCGGCAAGGGATCGGTGGCGTTGACTCTGTCCGGCGGCGTCGTGCGCTTCCAGGGGAGCGTCGACTCCGACGCCGGAGTGGTCGACCTGGCCGGCCGCGCGCGACCGTTCGATGCCACGCCTGGCTACTGGCTGGAGCGGGGGCGCTTCTCGGACCTCGATCTCGCCGGCTGGACCGGATCCAAGGCGCTGCGGTCGCGTCTGACCGGAAGCGTGACCGCGAGCGGGCGCCCGGGAGGAAGCCCGGGCGCGACCGGAACGTGGCAGGCTCGGCTCCGGCTCGACCGTTCGAGCTTGGGTCAGGCGACCCTCGCGGCGGGGGACCTCACAGGATCGTGGTCGGAGGGTCTCGCGCGCCTGGACGGCATGGTGCTCGTGGGAGAAGACACGGTGTCCGCCCGTGGCGAAATGCTCGCGCGCAATGAGGATCCACGCGGCCACGCCGAGCTGTCGATTCCGCTGGCCGTGCTCGCCGCATGGGCGGGAGACACCGCGAGAGCCACCGGGAGCGTGACCGCGCGGGCCCGTTTCATCGGACTTGCGCCGCGGACCGCCACGCTCGACGGCATGGTCGTCGGGCAGGGCACGATCGGCCTGGCTCGGCTCGACTCCTTGTTCGCGGGCTTTCATCTGCGTCAGGGAACCCTTGCTCTCGACACGCTGATCGCGCGCTCGAACGTGGCGGTGGCGGCGGGATCGGGCCACATCGCGCTCTTCGACTCGACGGCCGACTCGCGGCTCCGCGTGACGCTGCGCGTCAACGACCTGGCGCCGATTCGCCGGCTGGTGGGCGCGGACACGGCGGCGGTGGACACCGCGACCGTGGACCTGCAGATCTTCGCGTCCCGCGGCGTGCGGCGCTTCGACCTCAGGAGCTCGCTCCGCTCTCTCGCCTGGAATCAGGCCCGGCTCCAGCGCGCGCACGGCTCTGTCTCGGGTGAGCTGGATGCCGGATGGCGCCCTCTCCGAACGCGCGGGGAGGCATCGCTGGGCCGGCTCAGGGGAGTCGGGCTGGTGGTGAACGACGCGGTCGCGCGCGTCGAGATCGATCCTTCAGGGACGCGCTTCGACCTGACCGGAACAGGCGACGAGCGACATCGTCTTCGCCTGATCGGGAGCTCGCTCACCGACTCCCTCGGCCAGCACCTGGCGCTCGACAAGCTCGACATCCGGGCGGATTCCGCTTCATGGGCGCTCGCTCGTCCAGCCGCGATCGATCTGGGATCCGATCGCTTCGACGTCAGGTCCTTCGAGCTCCGATCCGCCACCGGACGGATCTCGGCGCGAGGCGTCGTCGACCGCCGTGGCCAGCAGGACTTCCAGCTCGATCTCGAAAACGTAGGCCTCGACGTCGTCTCCACGTGGCTCGGCCGTCCCGGCCTCAGCGGCGTCTTGAACGCCCACGTCGCGCTGGAGGGCGCCGCCACCGCTCCGCGCGGGAGCGGAAGCCTGGAACTGCGGTTGCTCAGCGACGACCGGCCTGCCGGCAGGATCCGCTCCAGGCTCGCGTGGGACGGAACCAGGCTCGGCTTCGGTGGCGGCTTCGCCACCCCACAGGGCGACTCGATGGTCTGGACCGGTGACCTGCCGCTGGCGTTGTCGCTGGCAGTGTCCGATTCGGCGCATGCGGTTCGCGTCGCCGAAGGCGACGTCGACGTGCGGCTCGCCGCCCAGCGCTTCCCGCTCGCCGCGTTCTCGGCTCTGGTGGATCCACGAACCGTCGGCGATCTCGAGGGAACACTCGACCTGGATGTGCGGCTGAAGGGCACGAGCCGCGCCGTCTCGGGACAAGGCCGCGTCGACGTCACTGGAGCAGCGGTGCCGTTGCCGGGGCTCGGGGTGACGTACGAGGACATCGATATCCACGGCGCGTTCCAGGGCGACCGCCTGGTCGTGAATCGGGCCCATGCAACGTCGTCCAAAGGATCGCTCGACGCCACGGGGAGTCTGCGTTTCATCGGCGTGACACGCGTCGAGCCGAACCTTCGCATCGACAGCCGCAAGTTCGTCTTCGTCGAGTCCACGGACCTGCGCGCGGTCGCTTCCGGCAAGATCGATCTCACCGGAACCCTGACGAGCCCGCTCGTGAAGGGAAACGTCACCATCGAGAACTCCAACGTCTACCTCGAGCCGGCGGAAGAGGGTGCTATGGAGGCCGCCGCCGCCGTGCAGCTCACGGAGGCCGACTTGCGGATGCTCGAGGAGACGTTCGGCGACGTGAAGACCTCGGCCCCCAACGCGGCGCTGCAGCTCTACGACGCCTCCGACCTGGATCTCGCCATCCGTCTCGAGCGCAACAATTGGGTGCGCCAGCGGGCGCGGCCCAAGCTCGCGGTGGCGCTCACCGGGGATGTCCGCCTCAGGAAGGCGCCGCACGGCGAGCCGCAGCTCTTCGGCCGCATCGAGCCGCTGCCGAACCGCGGCTACGTCGAGCAGTTTGCGCGCAGCTTCGACATCAAAGGCGGGGAGGTGCTCCTCAATGGATCCATGAAGGACCACCGCTTGGATCTGCAGGCCCAGTACAAGCCGCCCACCGGCTCCGAATCCGACGATGACGAGACCGTCATCAACCTCGACGTCGAGGGAACTCCCGAGAAGCCGAGGCTCATCCTCTCGTCGGAGCCCGCGATGTCGGAGGTGGAGATCATCTCGTTCATCGCCACCGGACAGTCACCCGACAAGCCGGCGACGAGCGACCAGAGCGCGTCCCTCGCCAAGGACATCGGGCTCTCCCAGGTGACGGGCTTCGCCGAAGAAGCCGCGCAGGAGGCGATCGGCCTGGACGTGCTGCAGGTGCGATTCGACGCGCTCCAGGGAGCCACTCTGGTCGCCGGTCGCTACCTGGACAACCAGCTCTACGTCGGCTTCCGGCAGCCGCTCCAGTACAAGGAGTCGGGGACTCCGGAGGCCGGCGTCACCAACAAGACCAGCTTCGAGGTCGAGTACGCCCTCTACCGGTGGCTGCTCCTCAACCTCCAGGGCGAGACCTCGAAGGTCCGCTCCTTCTTCCGGGTGCGCCATGCCTACTAGGCGTTCGTGCGCGCTCATCAGCGTGCTGATCGTCCTCGGCTTCGTGGCGCCGGCGAGCGCACAGGTGCGGGTGGACGGCGCGACCGAGGTGCGCTCGCTCCAGTTCTCGGGAGTGAAAGCGCTGAACGAGCACCGGCTCGAGAAGGTGCTCCAGACGCGGGCGCGAGGCCCGGCCTATGGTCTGCGAAGAGCGCTCGGAAAGCTGCCGCTGGTTCCCGATCCCGCGACTCATCCATTCAGCCCCCTGACGCTGCAGGAAGATGTTGTCCGGCTGCGCGGGGCCTACGCGGCCTCCGGCTTCTTCCACACGGGCGTCCGCTACGACGTCCGGCGTGACGACGCGAAGAACCTTCTCGACATCACTTTCCTGATCGACGAAGGCCCGCCCACGCTCGTCGCCGACGTGGTGGTGAAGGCGCGGGACAGCCTCGCGACGTTGCCGGTCCCCGAGGGTGAACAGAGCTCGTGGGATGGCGCGCAGCGCGCGGCCTTCAAGCAGCGAGGCGGGCGGCTGGTGGTCGACGATGCACGCAAGGCTCGGGACAAGCTCGAGAAGTGGTGGCGCAACCGCGGCTTTCCGCGCGCGGAAGTGGCGACGGCGCTTGGCGTCGACAGCACGGGATCCCGGGCATGGCTCACGTATCGCGTGGCGCCCGGCTCGTTCGCACGCTTCGGCGACCTGAAGGTCGAGGGAGCCGAGACGATTTCGGACGTCACGGTGGGCAAGATGGTGCCCATTCATCGCGGCGACCCCTACTCGGAGAGCGCGCTCGAGCAGGCAGCCCTCGATCTGCAGAAGCTCGACATCGTGCGCGTGGCCAAGGTGGACGTCCCGGCACTCGGGCCGGCCGACTCCACCTTCGAGTCTGCGACCCCGGCTTCCGCACCAGCCGCCGAGCCGGTGGACCCGGTGCTGCCGCCTCGCGTGCGGATCACCGAAGGCGATCGTCGGCTGATCGGGGGTGATGTCGGCTACGTCACGGACGCGGGCTTCACCACCGAGGCGCGCTGGTCCCACCGCAACTTCTGGGGCGGCGGCCGCTCGCTGACACTCACCGGCATCGCGCAGACCGGCTGGCTGGCCCTGGTCGACGATCCCGATATCCGCTACCGGCTCTCGCTTTCACTCAAACAGCCCGCCTTCGGCCATCGTCACGTCTCCGGAATCGTCAGCCCCTTCGTGGAGCACCGCGACGACAGCCAGGACCTTTCGACCCAGATCGGGCTCAACACCACGCTGATCTATCAGCGGAGGGCGTTGAATTCCGTGTCGCTCGACTATCAGGTCGCGCGACGCGAGGTGAAGCAGTACCGCTTCGGAGACCTCGCTTCCGGCGATATCGACTTGTTCACGTTCCTCGTGCACGTCGCGCAGGGCCTGGTCGATTCGCTCGGCTCCCACGTGAACAGCAGCACCGTCACGTTGTCCGGCACGTACGGCATGCTCGACGACCCCGCCAATCCGCGTCAGGGAGCCATCGCGCGTCCGGCGTTCCAGGTGACGGCCCCCACGTCGATCTCGAGCACGGCGTACTGGCGCATCGACGCCTCGGCCAACGGCTTCGTTCCGCTCGGGCGCTCGATCGTGATCGCCACTCGCGCCCGGTTCGGGCAGCTGTTTCCCTTCGGAAAGAGCGTTCCCGGGCCGGGGGAGGACCCGCGAGCCAAGTTCCTCCAGCTTCACGACGCGGCCTTCACGGCCGGCGGAACCGGCGACGTGCGCGGCTGGGAGAACCGCCTGCTCGGACCCAAGGTCCCCGACGTGCGCTTCAATACGGTCGGGGATTCGCTGGTGCCGTTCACCGAAGGGTACGACCCCTACGGCGGTCTGGCTCGGGCGACGTTCTCGATCGAGGCGCGCATGCCGGTGCCACGGCTCGGACCGAGCTTCGGATCGGTGCTCTTCCTCGACGGCGGCCGCGTCTGGACCAGCGACGAGAGGTTCGGACTTCGCGACGATCCCAACGGACAGGACGAGCTGTTCTTCGCCGCAGGCGGAGGATTCACGCTTCGCACGCCGGTCGGGCCCATCGAAGTCAGCGCGGGTTACAAGCTGAACCCGTCGGTCACGGATCTCGTGGATGCGCAGGACGCTCTGGCCGGAGCCCAGGCCGGGATTCCCCTCGAGAGCCTGCCCCGTCACAGCAACCGGCGGTGGCAATTCCATCTCGCGATCGGCACCAGCTACT
>DASTBI010000032.1 GCA_035712145.1 Candidatus Eisenbacteria bacterium
ACAGTCACGGCAGAACTCCTGTGGGTGCGGGCATGAGGGAACATCGATCGGTGGAAGGATGCAGGCGCGGAGGCATGAGCGTCAGTTCAGAAGAGTCGTCCGGACGATGCGCTGGTTCGCACCCTGGGTGAGCCGCACGAAGTAAACCCCGGGCTTCAGTCGCCGACTTTCGACGAGGTCGATCGAGTGGCGGCCAGCGCCCAGGGCTCCCACGGCGCGCTCGGTCACGCGGCGTCCCGCGATATCGAGTAGCTCGAGCGTGGCAGCATTCCCGGACGACAGCGCGAAGTGCACCATCAGCCGACCGCCGATCGCAGGGTTCGGACGCGTGCCCTCGAGCCCGAATGCGACCGGCGGGACTGCCGGCACGTCGGTCGTCTGGCTTGGACCGAGCACCGCGAACACGCTCTCGTTGCCGTTGAAATCGACGGCCGAGAGCTTGTACCAGCTGCCCGCCGCACCCGAGTCGACGTAGCCGGTATCCGTCGTGGCGGTGACGAAGGTCCCGGGCCCCGGCGCGAAGCTGGAGCTCGATCCGCGATAGAGCCGGAAGCTGGCGAAGTCGCTGGCCGGGCTCACGCCCCAGTGGAGATGGGTCGCTCCCGAGGTGTACGCGCCCACGAACGGGGCCGGCGCAGGCGGCGAGAGATTGTCGATCGAGAAACCGTGATCGATCCCGGAGTCATAGAAGGTGAAGGGATCAGAGGTCACGGCGCGGACCATGAACGCCGTGTAGTAGAGGCTCGACCCGTTCGCGTTGGCGAGGGTCGGGACCACCGGGTTGTATTCCGCGTCCCCGTGGGCCGCGAACGAGGTGACGTACGTCCAGCCGGCGAGCTGAATCGCCATGGGTTGCGCGGACTGGGCCGCGGCCCCGGGAAGCGCATCGTTGCGGCGGTAGACCTCGTAGCGGGTGATCGTGACTCCCGCGCCGGGGGAATCCGCGGAGCCGCGCAGCACTCGCAACTGCACCTGCTTTCCCTGGTCGTTGCCGGCGTCGGAGACGAGGGCGATCGACGGAGGACTCACGAACTTCTGGATTCGCGCATTTCCTGCGTCACACACGAGGACGTTACCCCCAGCGTCGACGGCGATCCCACCGGGGACGTCGAACTGCCCATTGCCGCTTCCGAACCCGCCCCACTGGGTGAGGTAGGTACCGTTGGAGGTGAATTTCTGGACCCGGTTGTTGTTCAACTCCTCGACGTAGACATTCCCAGCGGCGTCGGTGGCGATGCCGCGTGGCGTGCTGAACTGCCCGTTCCCGCTTCCGAACCCGCCCCACTGCGTCACATAGACGCCGTTGGACGTGAACCTCTGGATCCGTTGGTTTCCCTGATCAGCGACGTAAACATTCCCGGCAGCGTCGGTGGCAATTCCGAAGGGGTTCTCGAACTGCCCGTTGCCGCTTCCGAGCCCGCCCCACTGCGCCACATAGACGCCGTTGGAGGTGAACTTCTGGATCCGATGGTTTTCACTCTCGCATACGTAAACGTTCCCCACGGCGTCGACGGCGATCCCGAGGGGGGTATTGAACTGCCCACTTCCGCTGCCGAACGAGCCCCACTTCGCCAGGTAGGTGCCGTTGGATGTGAACTTCTGCACGCGATGGTTCCCCTGGTCCAGGACGTAGACGTTGCCGGCGACATCGATCGCAACACCTCGCGCGAGATTGAACTGTCCGTTCCCGCTGCCGGGCGCGCCCCACTGCGTAACGTAGACCCCGGTGGGGGTGAACTTCTGGATCCGATTGAGGAGCGCGTCCGCGACGTAGACATTCCCGGCGGCGTCGGTAGCGGGTCCGAAGGGTACGGAGAACTGGCCGTTGCCAGTTCCGTTCGTGCCCCATTTGAGCAGGAACTTCGCAGGGCCTCCGACCGACGCGGACAACGCCGCGCCAGCCCCGCTGAACTTCTGGATGCGATGGTTTTCGTAGTCGCCCACGTACACGTTCCCGGCGGCATCCACCGCGACGCCCCATGCACCGATGAACTGGCCGTCGCCGCTTCCCACGGAGCCCCACTGCGTGAGATACGCCCCGGTGGGATCGAACTTCTGCACGCGGTTGTTGTAGTAGTCGACGATGTAGAGATTGCCGACCGCGTCGAAGCCGATCTGCCCGGGGTAGTTGAACTGACCGTTGCCGGTTCCGAGCGATCCCCACTTCACCAGGAGGACCCCGGTGTTCGTGAACTTCTGGATCCGGTGGTTGTTCGAGTCCGAGACGTAGACGTTCCCCGAGGCATCCACCGCGATCCCTTCCGGAGTATTGAACTGTCCGTCCCCACTTCCGAACGAACCCCAATTCGAGATGAAGGCACCATTGCTGGAGAACTTCTGGACGCGGTGCCCGGCAGCCTCGCTCACATACACGTTCCCGACGACATCGACGGCGATTCCGATGGGCGAGATGAACTGGCCATTCCCCGTGCCCAAGGTGCCCCACTGCGCGATGTAGGCTCCGGAGCTGGTGAATCTTTGAACTCGATGGTTGAACTGATCGACGACGTAGACGCTTCCATCCGAACCAACGGCGATACCCGCGGGGTGATTGAGCTCGCCGTTCCCCGGTCCAAGCGATCCCCACTGGGCGATCCAGTTCCCCAGGGGGTCGAACTTCTGGACTCGCGCGTTCAGGTATTCGGTGACGTAAACGTTGCCCTGGGAATCGACCGCGATGGCATACGGCTGGTTGAATTGCCCGGGCGCGCTGCCCTGATTCCCCCACTTGAGCAGGAAGGTCGGCGTCGTCGGAGCCATGGAGGCACTCGCCGCCCTCGGAGCAAGGCAAGGTGCGAGCAGCACGGTGAGGACGGCGAGCACCAACGGTTGCATTCGCATCGGGAGGCTCCTTTAGTTCAGAACCGTGGTGCGAACGATGCGCTGGTTCGCGCCCTGCGTGAGCCGCACGAAATACAGACCGGGCTTGAGGCGCCGGCCCTCGCCGAGCTCGATCGAGTGGCGTCCGGCGCCCAGAGCTCCGACCGTACGCTCGGTCACGCGGCGTCCCGACACGTCGAGCAGCTCGAGCGTCGCGGCTTCGCCGGTCGGCAGCGCGAAGTGCACCATCAGCCGGCCACCGATCGCTGGATTCGGGCGCGTGCCTTCGAGTGCGAACGCGACCGCAGGAGCCGCGGGCACGTCGGTCGTCTGATTCGGGCCCGCCAGCGCGAACCCGCTCTCGTTGCCGTCCAAGTCGACCGCGGAGATCTTGTAATAGCTCCCCGCGGCACCCGGATCCGTATAGCCGGTTTCGGAAGTCTCCGCGACCAGGCTCGAGGGGCCAGGCAGGAAGCTGGCGCTCGATCCACGATAGAGCCGGAAGCTGGCGAAGTCGGGCTCGGGGCTCACGCCCCAGCTGAGATGCGTCGCGCCCGAGGCGTACGCGGCCAGGAACTGCGACGGCGCGGGCGGCGAGAGATTATCGATGGAGAAACCGTTGTCGATCTCCGAGTCGTAGAAGGTGAAGGGATCCGCGGTCACCGCGCGCACCATCAGCGCCGTGTAGTAGAGGCTCGACGCGTTCGAGTTGGCGAGCGTCGGGGCCACCACGTTGTATTCCGATTCCCCGTGAGCAGGGAACGAGGTGACGTACGTCCAACCGGCAAGCTGTACCGCTTCCGTGGACTGGATCGCGGCCCCGGGAAGCGGATCGTTGCGGCGGTAGACCTCGTAGCCGGTGATCGTGACTCCGGCGCCCGGAGAATCCGCGGAGCCGCGCAGCACCCGCAGCTGCACCTGCTTGCCCTGGTCGTTGCCGATGTCGGAGACGATGGCGATCGAGGGCGGCGCAGCGAACTTCTGCACACGACCGTCCAGAACATAGACGTTGCCGCCGGCGTCGGTGCCGACAGCGGTGGGATAATCGAACTGCCCGTTGCCGCTTCCGAGCCCGCCCCACTGCGCCAGATAGGCGCCGTTGGCGGTGAACTTCTGGATCCGGTTGTTGTTTCCGTCGGAGACGTACACGTTGCCGGCGGCGTCGACGGCGACACCCGTGGGCTCATCGAACTGACCGCTGCCACTCCCCTGCGCGCCCCACTGCGTCAGGTAGATACCGGTGCCAGTGAACTTCTGGATGCGGTAGTTGCCCTCGTCCACGACGTAGACGTTCCCCGAGACGTCAATGGCGATCCCGAACGGCCACAAGAACTGCCCGATCCCACTGCCGGACAAGCCCCACTGCGTCAGGTAGAGACCGTTGGAGGTGAACTTCTGGATGCGATTGTTTCCCGAGTCGACGACGTAGACGTTGCCCGCGGCGTCGGTGGTAACAGCCTCGGGATAGCTGAATTGCCCGTTGCCGTTACCGCTCCCGCCCCACTGCGTGAGGTAGGCGCCGTTGGCGGTGAACTTCTGGAGACGGTTGCTGTTCACCTCGACGACGTAGACGTTGCCCGCGGCGTCGGTGGCGACACCGTTGGGATAGTTGAACTGCCCGTTGCCGTTTCCGAGCACGCCCCACTGCATGAGGTAGGTGCCGTTCGAAGCAAACTTCTGGATGCGGTTGTTGTTCGCGTCGGCGACGTAGACGTTGCCGGAGGCGTCGGTTGCCACCGCCCCGGGAGCGCTGAACTGCCCGTTGCCACTCCCGGTTCCACCCCAGCCGAGCAGGAACTTCGGCGACGCCATGGACAGGGCCGCGCCCGCGCCGCTGAACTTCTGGATGCGGCTGGTGTTGTAGTCGGCGACGTACAGATTGCCCGCAGCGTCCACTGCCACGTCGATCGCCTGGATGAACTGGCCGTCTCCGGCCCCCGTCGAGCCCAACTGGGTCAGGTACGTGCCGTCGGCGCTGAATTTCTGGACACGATTGGTGCCGTCGACGACGTACACGTTGCCCGCCGCATCCACACCCACCCCACTCGGACCGTTGAACTGCCCGTTTCCGCTGCCTGACGTTCCAAACTGGGTGAGAAAGACACCGGTGCTGCTGAACTTCTGCACGCGGTGGTTGAAAAAGTCGGTGACGTAGACGTCGCCGGCGGGGCTCAGTCCGATCCCCTGGGGATTGTTGAACTGTCCGTTGCCAGAGCCGGTGCTGCCCCACTGCGCGAGGTAGGATCCGGTTTCAGTGAACTTCTGGACGCGGTGGTTTCCATAGTCCACGACGTACACGTTGCCGCTTCGATCCACCGTGATTCCCAACGGAACATCGAACTGTCCGTTGCCGGCGCCGAAGCCCCCCCACTGGCCGATGTACGCGCCGGCGCTGGTGAACCTCTGGATGCGGCTGTTGTAGAAGTCCGAAACGTAGACGTCACCGCTGGGGGCAACTGCAACGTAGGTCGGACCGCTGAACTGGCCATCCCCAGACCCCCCAGAGCCCCACTGGGTGATGAAGTTCCCCAGCCTGTCGAACTTCTGGATGCGGTTGTTGCCCGAGTCGACGACGTAGACGTTGCCGAGCGCGTCGGTGGTCACGCCCCAGGGACCGCTGAACTGACCTGCCTGCCCGCCGGAGTTCCCCCACTTGAGCGCGAAGGTTGGCGTGGTTGGGGCGGCGGAGGCACTCGCCGCGCTGGGCCCTAGGCAACGAGCGATCAGGGCGACGAGAACAGCGAAGACCAAGAGCAAAGTGCGCATGAGAGGCGGGCTCCAATGGGGGCGGGCCATGAGTGAACGTCGAACGCACGGAAGGATCGGGGCGCAGCGAAGGCGCCCGTGAGCGTGAGCGTCCGCGCCGACTTGCCTGAGCGTCCGGGAGCGCTAAGTCGTTGCGGAGGAAAGGCCGGCGGGGGTGCGATCACCGCGTCGCCAGGCCGAAGGAGTGACCTGGAAGCGCTCGCGGAAGCGGTTGGTGAAGTGCGACACGCTACGGAAGCCGACCGCGTAGGCCACCTCGCCGACGTTGCCTTCTGCGCTGGCGAGCAGCTCGGCGGCGCGCTCCAGCCTTCGCTCCATCAACAGCTCCATGGGGGTGCGGCCGAGCAACTCGCGGGTGCGCTGGAAGAGCAGAGTACGGCCCATCCCCATGCTCTCGGCGAGGGGGTCGACTCCGAAGTCCTCTTCGCCCATCCGCGACTCGATGACCTCGCGGATGCGGCGCATGAAGGCGGTGTCGACGATCGCGGTGGAGCCCGGCGTTTCCGCTGCGCCGGCGGATGTCGCCGGAGCCTCGGACGTAGCGGCCCCCACGTCCCCCGCCACCGCCGCCGACCCGTAGACCGCCGCCGCCGCCGCCGCGCGTGCCAGGTGCTCGCGAAGCCGGCGGCGTCCCTGGAGCATGCGGGCGATGCGCGCGAGCAACTCGCGGACCTCGAACGGCTTGGTCACGTAGTCGTCGGCCCCGCCCTCGAGGCCGCTCACCCGGCTCTGGGTCTCGGCCGCCGCGGACAGGAGGATGAGCGGGACGAACTCGAGCTCAGGATCGCCACGCACCGCGCGACAGAGCGCGAGCCCATCCATCACCGGCATCGCGAGATCGCTCACGACCAGGTCGGGCACCGATTCGCGCATCCGCGCGATCGCCTGTTCGCCGTCGGCGGCTTCGACGACGCGGTAATGCCGGCGCAGCTGGCGCGCCACGTAGGCGCGCACGTCCGGGTGGTCGTCGACGACCAGCACGAGCGGCGCATCGCCGGAATCGGGCTGAGCCGTGGCCGCGAGCGTCTCGTTGGGCGCCAGGCGGATCTCGTCGGCGAGCGCCGCGGCGACCCCCGGGTCGAGGGCGACGCCGTCGTCTCCCGGCGCCTGCGCGCTCGCTTCGAGCAGCGGCAATCGCACGGTGAACGTCGCGCCGTGGCCTTCGCGCGATTCCACCGTGAGCGCCCCACCATGCTGTTCGACCATGTCGTGCGCCAGCGCGAGCCCGAGACCGGTGCCGGGCTGGACCCGCGTGACCGATCGCTCCGAGCGATAGAAGTGCTTGAAGATGTGCGGCAGATCCTCGGCCGCGATTCCCGGGCCGTCATCGACGACCGCGATCTCCACGGCTCCCGCGGAGGTTCCATCGTCGACCCGCCCGGCTCGCCACAGCACGTGCCCGCCCTCGGGGGTGAACTTGAAGGCATTGCCGAGCAGGTTGGCGAACACCTTCTCGATCGCCGGTGGATCGAACGAGGCGATCAGCGGGTGCTCGGGGAACCGGCGCTCGAACGCGATGCGCTTGCGCTCGGCGAGCGGCGCGAAGGCTTGAGCGAGCTCGGTGAGGAACGCGCCGAGATCCCCCGGCACGCGCTCCAGCCGCAGCTCGCCCGCTTCGGCGCGCGCGGCGTCGAGCAGCTGGTCCACCAGGCGCTGCAGGCGCGCGGCGCTGTCGAGCGCGATGCGCACCTGATCGCGCGCATCCTCGCGAAGCTCGCCGTGCTCGCCGCGGGTCACGTCCGAGAGCGGCCCCTGGATCAGGGTGAGCGGCGTGCGGAACTCGTGACTGACGCTGGCGAAGAACCGCGAGCGTGCGCGGTCGAGCACCTCGAGCCGCCGCGCCTGAGCCTCCACGGTGGTGAGCGCGGTCTCGATGCGCGACTTCGCCTCGACCACTTCGACGGTGCGCTGGTCCACGGCACGCTGCAGCGCCGCCGCGCTCGCGACCAGCCGCGACGAGCGCCAGCGCCACGCCCAGGCGATCGCCGCGGCCACCACGATCAGCCCGAGCACTTGAACCGGAAGTCGCTCCCACAGCCACGGCTGGACGTCGAGCATGACCACTGCCGGGGCGGCGCTCGCAACCCCGTCGCCGTTGATGGCTTCGACGCGGAACCGTCGGCGGCCGGGCGGCACGTTGGTGTACGTCGCGACTCGCGCGTCGCCGGCGTCGATCCAGTCCTGGTCCACGCCGTCGAGCCGGTAGCGGAACCGCAGCTGCTCGGGAGCGCGCAGATCGATGCCGGTGTAGCGCACCTCGAAGCGTCTCTGTTGGGGCGAGAGCCTGATACCGCTCGGGGTCAGAGGAACCACACGATTGCCTGCGCGCAGCTCCTCGACGACAGCGGAGGGAGGCGTAGCGGTTGAGCCGCGTGTGATCCGCGGGTCCACCACGGCCATGCCGTCGAAGGTTCCGAAC
This sequence comes from Candidatus Eisenbacteria bacterium, assembly GCA_035712145.1. Classification (NCBI taxonomy): domain Bacteria; phylum Candidatus Eiseniibacteriota; species Candidatus Eiseniibacteriota bacterium. The sequence continues at coordinate 8,006 of DASTBI010000032.1, forward strand.
CACAGCCGACCGTCACGCGAGCGGTAGCCGGGAAATCCGGTGCCTTCGGGGTTGCGCAGACCGGCGTCGCGTCCGTAGCTCGCCGCGACCACGCGGGCGCGCCGCCCGTCGAGAACGTCGTTCGCCTGCGCGCGCGCGATGCGCTGGATGCCGGCATTGCCGCCGAGCCACAGATTTCCGTCGTCGTCTTCGAGCACGGTGGAGACCACGTCCTCGATCAGTCCGTGGCGCCGGTCGAGGGTCGCGAACTTGCCATCGCGGTAGCGCGTCAATCCACCGCCATAGGTGCCAATCCACAGCGTCCCGTCACCGTCCTCGTGGAGCTGCCGCAGGTGATCGGTCGGCAATCCATCGCGGCGGCTGAAATGCTGCGTATCCCCGGGCGCCAGGCGCCAAAGCCCTGTGGTCGTCGAGACCCACAGCCGGCCTGCGTGGTCGAACAGCGCATGACGCGCAACGGGAGCTCCGGGCAAGATTCGGCGCTCCGCCGGCTGACCCGGGGCGGCGGAGATGTAGCGACCGCCTTCATCATCCACGACCGCCGCGCTCAAGGGATGAAACGGATCCTCCACAATATCCGGCGGGTATCGAGGCAGGGCGTTCACAATGCCGCCACGCCCGCTGGAGTCTCGCAACTCCATTCGATATCCGCCCGCGGGGCCGAAGCTCGTGCGCGCGGATCCGTAACGACGGCGATCGACCTCGGGAGTGGAAACGAACCGCAGCTCATCTCCATCCAACTGCCACGCGCGACCGAGCCCGTCCCAAAGGAGGATCCCGCCTGTTCGCTCCTCGATCGCGGATTGGAACGGTACCGGTGCCTCGGTACCGGGAGGCCGCAGCAGCACCAACGGACTGCGCGCGATGCGGAACAGTCCCTGCTGCCAGGAACCCAGCCAGAGGTTTTCCTGCCGATCGAAGGACAGCTTGCCCCGCGTCGTCGTGAGTCCCAGCGAGAGCGTTCCCGTGAGTCGGCCCGTGGTCGGGTCGCGTACGGCGAGCCCGTCACCCGCGAGGCTCCACAACTGACCCTGGCGGTCGATGCACTGGAAGTTTTCTGGCGCTGCGCCAGGGAGGAGCGCGATACGACGCATCCGGGTGTCGAGTAGCTCGGCGTCCGCACCGCGCTGTCGCACGAACCGCGCCTCGCTGTTGCGGTGATCCACGATCCAGTGGTCGCCGAACTGGCCCGGAGGACCGATCGGCACCAGGCGGTCACCCGAGAGCCGGGCGGGCGCGTAACCGCTGGACGTGAGCCACACGCTGCCGCGCGCATCGAGCACCGGCGTGGTGGTGAACTCATTGGGCGCCAGCTCGAAGGGGCGAATCCGCTCGCCGCGCAGCCAGTAGTGCCAAACGCTCGCACCGAGAATGCTGCCATCCGGCAGCGCCAGCAGCGCGGTGGCCTCCCGAGAGCTGCCGGTTGGAAACCGGGCAAAGGCGCGGCCGTCCCAGCGCAGCAGGTTGCCGTCCTCGGAAGAGATCCACAGCGTGCCTGCCCGGTCGGTGGTGAGCCCCTGGAATCGATTGGTCGGCAGACCGTGCGCCAGACCGAAGACCTCGAAACGCACGCCGTCGAACCGCGCGAGCCCTCCCGTCGTGGAGAGCCACAAGTAGCCATCGGGGGTCTGCGCAATGTCCTGCACCGTGGAGGTGGGCAGCCCGTCCTCGATCGTCCACGCCCGTACCGCGTAGGGGAGGCTCGCTGCTCGACCCAGTGAAGGGGCGGCGAGTATGAGCAAGAGTGCGATGCTCGAGAGCGTGACGTTGGGGCCGGACCACCCTTGGGTGCGGGATCTGCTCACCCCGGCAAGGTAGTCGAGTCGAGCCCGGTTCCGAAGGCACCGTGCGACCGGGCGCAGCGCCCACCCATCGTGGAACGGTGACTCCTCCGGATCCTGGTCTACTTCCGAAGCCGCCGAGGGCGCTCAGCCGGCTCACACCGGCAGCTTTTCGGCCTCCGGCGCCTCGGCGCCCGAGTAAAGCGTTGGAATGTTGAATCCGTTGGGGAACTCGAGCACCCCGGGCAGGTCGACTTCGGGGAAGCTCTGGCCCACGATCTGTTGGTCGTCGAGCTTGAGCGTCACCTCGCCGCCGCACCGGCCGCTGCTGGCGCTCATGATACGGCCGTTCTGAATCCAGAGGATGATGGCCTTGATGTTGGCCTTCACCTCGAGGTTGAACTTGAGCGTGCCGCGGCCGACGCCTTCGACCGTAACCACGACCTCGGGGTGAAAGGTGACCGACATGCTGTGATCCGCGATCGACACCATGTACTTCGCGCCGTCCGAGCGCTTGGGCTCGGTCGCGAACTCAGCGAGCGTGCGGTACTTCCCCCAACCCTCGACCAGCACCTGGATGAAATCGACGTCGAGGATCTCGAGAACGGCGGCCCGCGCCCTCCCTCCGATCACCTGCCACACGCCAAGGTTCCTCGAGCCGGGGAGCTGTTTGCGGATCGCGTCGCCTTGTTTGCGCTCCAAAGCCTGCGGCAAGCCGCGAATGGTCAACTCGCCGCCGCGCTGGAGCAGGACTCGAAGACTCGACTTCTTCATGACTCCCTCCTCCACCTCACCTCGGGGTCCGGCGGCTCGACATCGCGCGCCTCGACCGGGCCGGGCGTCGCGATGGCGAGGGCCCATACCGGTCGGCCTGGGACGGCGCCGTGTAGCGACGCGTCGCCGATCCACGGCTGCAGCCTGACGTGGAACGCGGGGATGGGCAGCCGCTGGATCAGCTTTGCAGCGAACGGCAAGCCAATCGCTCCGCCCAGCACCAGCGCGGTGAGCAACGCGGTCAGATCGCGATGCACCGTGATCGGGAACGTGCTCGCCCGGACCAACTCACCGTCCGCGGCCCGCACCAGCGCGGTGACCTCGTAGCGATTCGGCTCGGCGTAGGCGTGCTTGACGCGCGGCGTCTCGATCCATCCGGTGTTCCGGTGGTCGCCGAAGTCGATCCAGTAGCTCAGCCCGGCTTCCGTAGGCGTGACGTCGACACCCATCGTGACCGAGTCTCCGGCCGTCGCGTCGCTGTCGGCCGCCCACACGCGGGCGATGAGGGTGCGATCGACGAACACCAGGTCGACATGTGTTCCGCGCTCGACCTGCTCTCCCGGCGCGGGGTCCTGCCGGCTGACGCGCGCCCTCTTCCGCTGGAAGGAGGTGGGAGTCAGATCACCGACGTCGAGGCCGAACGGCTTGAGCCTGGCCTTTGCCTCGCTGAGGAGCAGGCCGCGCAGCGAAGGAACCTCGATCAGAGCTGGCCTCGACAGCACGATCGCCACGGGAATGCCTCTCATGTACTGCGTCTCGGCAGCCGGCTCCTGCGAGAGCACGAGCCCCTCGGGCCCCTCCGAAGGGCGGAGGTCCACCTCGCCGAGCGAGAAGCCCGCAGCCCCGAGCCGGGTTTCGGCGTCGCTGCGCGACAGACCGGTCACGTCGGGCACCACAAGTGCCGCCGCAGCCAGCACGTAGGCGACTGTAGTCGCCGACTTCACCGGCCTTCCCGGCTCCGGCTCCTGGCGGACCACGGTCCCCGGAGTGCGGCTCGAGACCTCGGTGGTTACCGGGCCGACGGTCAATCCTGCCTTCTGGATCATCACGTTGGCGTCACCGGAGGTTCGGCCGATCAACTTGGGAACCCGGACGTCGATCACCACCGGCCCGTCCTTCGTCTGCGGCCCGGAGGAGAGGGAGACGGCGACGCTCGAGCGGATCGGCACCGTTCTGCCGGGCCCCGGACTCTGGCGCACGACCGTGCCCGCGGTCTGGTCGTTCTGGTCCGTCGACGTGCTACCCAGGGCGAGCCCGACCGCCTGCAGGCGCTGCGCCGCGTCGCTCTGGCTCATGCTCATCAGGTCGGGGACCTGGACCCGGACCGGATTGCAGTCGGTAGTCAGCTCGAGGTGGACCGTACCGCCCGCGTTGAGCTTGGTGCCCGGCGCCGGCCTTTGCGCCGACACGCAGCTCAACTCGGTCGCCGGCGAAATCACCACGTCCGACTTGAGCCCGGCCTTCTCCAGACTCGTGTTGGCTTCGCTGATCCAGATGCCCATCACGTCGGGCACTGTGCGGGTCTGCAGGTTCACGAAGCGCGTCTGCTGGGTCGTTGGCTTCGCGAGCTGTGCGCCCTGGACGTTGGGCTTGGCGATCTGCGTGCTGGTCTGCGCCGGCGCGCCGGCGGGCGACAGGGATAGCAACGACAGCACCATCACCAGAGCGGGGCGGCGACACGTCGCGGTACGTACGAAACGCATTGGCTTGGTCTCCGATCGGTACAGGCGAAACATCCGAACGCTCGGACACCTACCTTGAACGCATGGATACTCCCAAACGCACGCGATCTCCTCCAATCCACGATATGAAGGCGGCACTTGGAATAGTGGAACGGCGGCCCTGCCCTGTGTTCAACAGTCCCGGCTGGCCGTCCCCAAGATTTGGCTTGGACAAAGAAGGGGCGGGGGTCCCCATGTGGTCCGCTGGGATGGCTAGGATGGACGCGGCAGAAGTACGTCCGATCACCCGATCGGCCCGTCGGGTTAGGTGACCGGGAAGCCGCGGTCGCGCATCAGCGCGTTGGTGTCGACGTCGCGGCCGCGGAAGCGGCGGAAGGCGACGTCCGGCGCGATGGAGTTGCCGACGCTGAAGATCGTCTCGCGCAGACGATCGCAGGTCGCCTTGTCGTAGAAGCCTCCCGCCTGGACGAACGCTTCGGCGGCGTCGGACGACATGGTGTCCGCCCAGATGTAGACGTAGTAGCCGGCCGAGTATCCGTCCCCCGAGAAGATGTGTCCGAACGCGGTCGGACGATGCCGCATGACGACCTCCCTGGGGCAGGCCAGCTCGGACATCGTCGTCTTCTCGAACTCACCGGCATCGATCGCCACCTTGGGGTCCGTGATCATGTGGAGCTTCATGTCGTAGAGCGCCGACGCCAGGTACTCGACCGTCTTGAACCCCTGGTTGAAGGTCTTGGCCTTCTTGATCTTGTCCACCAAGGTCTTGGGGATCGGCTGACCCGTCTTGGGATGGAGCGCGAACTGGTTCAGGAACTCCTCGGTCAACAGCCAGCGCTCGTTCACCTGGCTGGGGAACTCCACGAAGTCGCGCTTGACGTTGGTGCCCGCCAGTGTTGGATAGGTGACGTTCGAGAGCAACCCATGCAACGCGTGACCGAACTCGTGGAACATCGTTCCCGCGTCGTCCCATGAGATGAGCACCGGGTCGCCCGGCTTGACGGGGATGAAGTTCGAATTGTTCGAGACGATGGGCGTGGTCGCTTCGCGAAAGCGCTCCTGCGTGCGGTACTCGCTCATCCAGGCGCCCGAGCTCTTGCCGGATCGGGCGTAAGGATCGAAGTACCATAGCCCGACGCGCTGGCCGTCGCGCCTCACCTCGTAGACGCTGACGTCGCGGTGATACACGGGAACGTCGTCGAGCTTGGCGAACTGCAGGCCATAGACTCGTCCAGCCGCCCAGAACATTCCGTCGCGGATCCTATCGAGCTGGAGGTACTGCTTCACTTCGTCCTCGTCGACGTCATACCTCGACTTGCGCACCTTCTCGGCGTAGAAGCGGTAGTCCCACGGCTCGATGGTGATCTTGGCGCCGCCCTCGGCGTCGGCCAGCTTCTGCATGTCCGCGACTTCCTCGTGGACGCGCGCGACCGCCGACTTCCACACCCTCGTCATCAGGTCCATGGCCGCTTCCGGCGTCTTGGCCATGTTGTCCGCGACGATCCAGTGCGCGTGACTGGGGTAGCCCAGCAGTTGCGCTCGCTGCGTGCGCAGCTTGACGATCTCGGTAATGGTCGTCCGGTTGTTGTGCTTGTTGTCGTTGTCGCCTCGCCGAGTCCACATGCGCCAGGCCTTTTCCCGAAGATCGCGGCGCGTGGAAAAGGTCAGGAATGGCTCCACCGAGGACCTCGTGTTGATGAGCAGCCACTTTCCCTTCTGGCCCTGTGCTTCGGCCGCAGCGGCCGCAGAGGCGCGGAGGTCGCTGGGCAATCCCGCCAGGTCCTCCTCTCGCTCGAGGACCATCGTGATCTTTTCCTCGTCGGCAAGCTGGTTCTGGCTGAACGTGGTGAACAACGTCGCCAGCTTGCGATTGATCTTGCGCAGCTCCTCTTTCTTCGCCGGGTCGAGCTTGGCGCCTCTTCGCGCGAACCGGTTGTAGTAAACCTCGGTCAGGCGCTGCTGCTCTTCGGCCAGTCCCGACTTGGCGCGCGCCTCGTAGACCGCCTGAATGCGCCTGAAGAGCGCGGCGTTCTGAGTGATCTCGTCATCCAGGGCCGCAAGAACCGGCGCCATTTCGGCCTCCACGGCCTGCATGGCCTTGTCGTTCATCGTCGAGGTGTAGAGCTGGTAGAACGTCTGCGCCCTTCCCAGCGGGCGTCCCGCGTCCTCGAAGCTCGCGATGGTGTTCTCGAAGGTCGGAGCGGCCTTGTTGGCGGTGATGACCTCGATCTCGGAGCGCAGGAGGCTCATACCCTTCAGCAACCCGGGCTTGATGTCCGTGGCCTTGACCTTGTCGAAGGGCGGGATGCCGCCGTGCGGTCCACCCCATTTGGTCAGCAGGGGCTCGAGAGGAGATGTCGTCTTGGCCAGGACCTGCTCCAGTGCCGCAACCGGGGTGCCGCTCAGCGCCGCCAGCGCGGCGGCCCCTCTCAGGAAGGCTCTTCTCTTCACGGCAGTCTGCTCCGGGGGACCCAGGCGGGGAATTGCTGTCTCGAGGGCGGCGAGGATACCAGCGTGGATGCTCGTTGTCCCCCCGCATGGGTGCCACTTCCCCAACGGATGACGTCGTCACTTCGGCCGGAGAAGCGACCTTTTGATCCATTCCAATGCTCGCCCCGGATTCCCTTCCGCAGTAATCTCCTGGGGCGCCCTTCTCCCGACAGGGAAACCACCTCCAGAGCCGGGCCAAGACCGGAGGTACCCATGGCGACGGTGCACAGCATCCTCTCGCGCAAGGGCCGTTTGGTCGTAACCATCGACGCCGATCAGAGCGTGCTGGCGGCGGCGAACAAGATGAACGAGCGCGCGATCGGCGGCCTCGTGGTGATCGAGGACGGCCGCATGATCGGCATCGTCACCGAGCGCGACATCATGCGCCGCGTGGTGGCCGCGGAGCGCAATCCCGCGCTCACTCCCGTGCGCGAGGTGATGACGGCGCCGGTGGCGTGCTGCAAACCCGAGACGTCTCTGCTCGAATGCCGCACGGTCATGACCGAAAGACGCATCCGGCATCTGCCGGTGGTCGACGAGCAAGGCCTGCGCGGCATCGTGACGATTGGCGACCTCATGGCGCAGGAAGTCGGCGAGCATCAGGCGACCGTCGAGTACTTGAGCAGCTACATCTTCGGCACCAACCGCTGAGTCCGTAGACCGATCTCGCGCGGCGCGATCGACTTGCTCACCGACGAGCCGAACGGCAATCTGCTCGCGGGGACGCCTGCCTCTTGACTTGGCACCGAGGCCATCCATGTCCGCGCTCGAGCTGGATGACATCCAGAATGGCGTGCTGCGTCCGCGGCCGACGCCGTACCACGCCATCTACCTGATCTTCCGCATCGACGACCGTCGAGGTGGACGGGAGATGATGCGCCGGCTGAGCGGCATGGTGGCGTCGGCGGCGAACCTCTCGAGCCCGGCCGGCGACGCGTGGGTGAGCGCGGCGCTCAGCTTCAAGGGTCTCGAGGCCCTCGGCGTGCCGCAGGCGTCGCTCGACAGCTTTCCCGCCGAGTTCCGGCAGGGAATGGCCGCGCGCGCCAGTCTGCTGGGCGACGTCGGCGACAGCGCTCCCGCGAAGTGGGAGAAGCCGCTCGGCACGCGGGACGTGCACGTCGTGGTCACGGTGCTGGCCCCGGACGCGGATCGTTTGAAGACTGTCCTGGATCACGCGCGACACGCTCACGAGAAGCTGGCGGGCGTTCGGCTCATCTGGCGGCAGGAGTGCCACGTCCTTCCCGGCGAGCGCGAGGCCTTCGGCTTCAGGGACGGCATCAGCCATCCCGCCATCGAGGGCAGCGGCCTGACCGGGTCCAATCCGCACGAGGCTCCGTTCAAGCCGGGCGAGTTCGTGCTGGGTTATCCGGACGAGATGAGCGAAACGCCTTCGATTCCGCAACCCGAGATCCTCGGGAGGAACGGAAGCTACATCGTGTTTCGCAAGCTACACCAGCGCGTAGCCGCCTTCCGACGGTATCTGAAGGAGAACGCTCCCAGTTCGGAAGCTGAAGAGCTGCTGGCCGCCAAGATGATGGGCCGGTGGAGGAGCGGCGCCCCGCTCGCGGTATGTCCGGTTCATGACGATCCTGCGCTCGGCGCCGATCCTGGCCGAAACAACGCCTTCCTCTTCAAGGACGACCCGATCGGTTACCACACTCCTCCGGGATCGCACGTCCGTCGCATGAACCCCCGCGACTCGCGCGTGGCGGGCATGGTTCGCATTCACCGGATGATCCGTCGCGGGACCTCTTACGGGCCGCCATTGCCCGATGGCGTTCTCGAGGACGACGGCGTGGATCGGGGGCTGTTGTTCGCGTTCGTGGGATGTCACCTGGGACGGCAATTCGAGTTCGTGCAGTCGGAGTGGATGAACGATGGCGCCTTCCATGGAGGAGGCTCCGAGAAGGACCCGGTGGCGGGAGCGGGCGGCGCCGGGGGTGTGTTCTACGTCCCCAAGCGTCCGATCCGGACGCAACTCAAAGGCCTGCCTCGATTCGTCGTCACGCGTGGAGGTGAGTACGGCTTCCTGCCCGGGCTGCGCGCCCTGAGGTGGCTGGGCGACCTCGAAGGCTGAGCGATCGGCTCGAGCGCGGCGATCAACGGCCGCGATTCAGAACATCCCATTCCCAATTGAGGATCACGTGGAGCTGGTGCGCGAGATCGAACCCTTCTCGATCGTAGAACGCCTCGCGCACGGTGAGCCTGAGGTCCCGCGAGCTTCCCCACGGGCGCCAGGGCACGAGATAGTCGATCTTGAAGTTGTATTCGGTCTGGTCGGGTGCGCTGGCCCGCGATTCCGGATCGATCGCATCCGTCCCCCGTGCGAAGTTCACGGCTCCCACCAGCCCGCTGGCGCCGAGCCTCGAGAAGTCATAGACCGCCCCGACGAGCCATCCTTCCTCGTTGGCGCGGGCGAAGCCCTGGGACGCGGGGGCGTCGAAGAGTGAGAGGTATCCCGGATACGTGCCCCAAGGGTTCTGGATGTCGTTCCCGGACGCCGTCACTGAGAACGCCGTGGTCAGCGTGAGATCGCGGTGGATGAGCTGAACCCGGCCGCCCCCGACGCGCGTGCGCCACATGCGACTGGCGGCGTTGATGACCAGAGCATCGCCAACCGCCCGCTGGTCGGTGAACTCGGCGCCCATCGCCACCGTCCAGGCGGCGCTCAGGGCGCGTCGGTAATCGCCCTTCACGTATAGCGTGTTGAACGTGTCGAAGCCGTATTGCTCGTGAACATCGAAGCGCAACGCCTGAAGAGGAGCCAGTTGCACGCCGATCAGTCCGACGCCGGCATCGCTCTCGCCGGCACCAGCTTTCTCGGCCATGCTGACGAACTCGTCGGCGTTCCACTGCTTGACCCTCCAAAGGTAGCCGGCGAGGTATCGCACGTCGCGGATCACTCCCCCCACCGTCGCCCCTTCGAAGGTGTTCGGCGTCATCCGAATGTCCGAAGGGTTGATGTAGCCCTGGTCCACTTGCTGGCGATAGAGCTTGAAGACGGCGTCGTCCCGATATCGCAGCGCGGCGTAAGCTTCTCCCAGTACCAGGTAGCCTTCCTGCCCGGGCTTGAGCAGGAAGGTGCCATCCTTGTCCTCGGGGGCGTATAACGGCGCCGAGCCGTAGAGGGTGGCGCCCGCCGCGAACGCGTTGGACAGCCAGCCCGATCGATAGGCGAGCCACCCCCCGCCGGTCCAGGCCTCGTTCTGGCCGCCGGTGTTCTGAGTCCCGTCGTAGTAGAACGAGCGCAGATGGAAGACCAAGGTGGTGTCGGTGACCGTCATCGCCTGCGGCGCTTCGGGGACCAGCGTGAATGCGAGAGCGAGAGCCGTGACGCCGGCCCCCAAGCCGGCCATGGATCGCATCGAACAAATCAGGCCGGCGGTCCGCTTTCGCAAACCGCGAGGGCCCGAGCGAGCAGCCGCTGGGCGCGCGGTGTCGGCCGGATCTCGGCATTCAGCCTGGCCAGCGGCAGGGCCCGGCGCGGTTCGGCGCCGGCACCGAGCCAGAATGCGGCCGCGTGGTCGGCGAACGCCGCCGGATGGCGGGCGATCAACTCGTCGTAACGAGCCGCCGCCTGGGCCCGCCACCACTGTGACTCCTCGAGCCGTCCCGCTTGCTTCAGTAGCTGGCAGAGCTGAGCCGCGTGATCGGGATCGTCGGACGTTTCCGTGAGGCGCCGCAGTCGCACCATCGCGCTCTCACGCTCGCCCATGGCCGCCTCGATCTCGGCGAGATGGTTTTCGGCCGCGGCGTACCCTGGCACACGCCGCACGGCCGACTCGTACCATGGGCGGGCGCGGTTCCACTCGCGCTGGCCGTGCCACAGGTGCCCGCGTTGAAAATCGAGCTGGGCGAGTCCAAACGGAGACACGCCCCTGAAGCGCGCGCGACTCTCGTCGAACAGCCGCTCCGCCTCGGAAACCACTCCGCGCTCGGCTTCCAGCACCGCGAGCCCGGCCAGCGACTCGAAATCGGCGCGCCGCTCGAGCGCGTCCCGGCGCAGCGCGAGCGCCTCATCGTAGCGCCCGACCGCCTGGTCGATCGCCGCCCGCTCGACGGCCAATGCCTCAACCGGATGGCCGCATCGCTCGGCGGCGTCGAGGTCGTCCAGCGCCTCCTTGAAGCGATGCATGGTGGCGCGCGTCCGCGCCCGCACCATGAAGGACAGCCCATCGGCGAAGGCTTCTTGCCCGAGACGCTCTCCGATGGCGGACGCCCGCTCGTAGTCGGCGATCGAGCCCAGCATCTGCCCGCGGAGGAGGAGCCGATCGACCAGCTCGCCTCCCAGGTGACTGGTCATGCCGGGGGTCGACTGCTGCTCGAGGCGCTCGATCTGCTTCTGCAGGTTGAACAGCGCGATCGTGGCGTCGGTGGTGCGGATCTCCGTCGCGAGCGACAGACCTCCGGTCACTTGGGGATTCCCACCAGCGGCGCCAGCGGAGGAGGGTTCGGATTCGGTGGGGAGAGATACGGAAACCTCTTCGTGGCCGGGGCGGTCGTCTGGTCGACTCCGTCGGAAACGCGGGGACCATTGAAGTTGTTCACGAGAAGCGTGAGCACGGTGTCCACGACGTCGTCGTTGAGCCACCGGCCACCGCAGCTCTCATGGGGAACGCCGCGCAGCATCGCCGACTCGATCTGGAAGTAGCTCACCTCGGCGAACGGCTTCGCGAAGTCGACCACCAGGAAGTCCGCGAGCAGCAGCTCCGTCAGCGGATGGTTCCCCTCCTCGTCGAGCGGCCAGTCGGTCTTACCGTCGAGCCCGTCGTAGAACTTCATGCTGCCATTGAGGCGAGCGCGATACGCGCCGAGGTAATCCGGCCGGAGCTTGAAGCCGTCCTCCTCGCTGTACAGGTCGCGCACGTCGAGATCGCGATTCACCGGGTCCGAGGCCCTGTCCATCATGATGAAGTTCTTGACCTCGGGCCGTCCGACACGGTCCTGCCGGGCGCTGTAGGAGCCGCGCGTCATCGTCTCCGCCACGATCCCGACCAGCGAGCCCGCCTCCTGTCCGAACAGCGCGGACCCTTCGAACTCCACCACCAGGCTCAGCACGTTCTGGCCGGCGACCGAGTTGGTGTTGGTCGGCTCCGGGATCCTCCGGTTCATCCGCAACCCTCCGGAGAAGAGCTGGTCGACGAAGAAGGTGTCCAGCCGGCATCCCGCGAAGATTCGCGTCCCACCCGAGCGCGATCCCGCTTCGTCGCCCACCGTGACCGCGATTTCGCCCCAGGGCGTGCGGCACGTCCCGGACTGCACGAGTCGGCCATCGGACTGCTTGCGCGGAACCTCGAACGTGAAGCTGAACGAGTGCTCGACGTCGCCGACCGAGAATGCCGCCTTCCGCCCGGTGGACGCCACACGGACGGAACGGACCCGCAGCCGGTAATCGATCGCGTCCGAGAACAGCGTCGACGCGGAAGGGATGAACGGGCACGCGTTCAGGACCATCACCAGGTTGCCGCGCCGTTCCGGGCTCGGGAATGCGCACAGATCCGAGATGTCGATCTCGGGATTGGCGGTCGAGCGGGGTCCTGCTCCGTGATCAGCCATGAGCGACCTCCGGCATTGCCTTGGCCTCGGCGCCCGGCGCTCCTGTTTGAAGCGCGGCCAGCCACTTGAGCGCGCGAATCCCAGGCAGGAAGAAGTAGGCCCCGCCTCGCACCGTGGTGAACGCGGGAAGTCCGGTGATGGTCTTCCGGATCGGACGCTTCGGAATCTTGAACTCCATGGTTCCGTCCTGGGTGCCAATGATGGGGTCGTGCTCGTTGCCGAGCTCATGGAACGTCCGGTCGTTGATCCACACGTTCTGCGCGAACTCGTACTGACGGACGAGACTCGCGCAGCCGACGAACGCGGCGATGCCGCGTTCCACGCCATCCTCGGGAGCGCCTTCGGGCAGCGCCGGGCCGTAGGTGCCGCCGCGGCGAATCATGCGCCTTCGGTTCATGTTCACGCCGGTGTCGCGCGGATTCATGCGACGAATGTGGGAGCCCAGCGGAGCCGCGTATCCGTGCGGGTCCATCTGCCTGTAATTGAAGTCGTTGTTGCGCTGAGGGTCGGCGCCGAGCGCCGGATCGTCCTTCTCCGGCGCCAGGACCAGCGGCGCGCCGCTGCGCCAGCGGCCCATCAGCTTGGCCGCGAGCAGCTCCTGCCCTTCGGCCGACTCTCCCCCGTGTTGCCGCAGGAAATCGCGGAACCGGCCGACGTGCTCCTGAAGCTGACGATAGGCCAGGAAGCTGCCGTTGCGAGAAAGGACCTCGGGCTGGGGCAGCGTTGGCGTGATGCCTTCCTCGTCCGGGTAACCGAGGAAGAACTCGCCTGGCTTGAGCGCCGCGCCCGAGCCAGGAGTCGGCCCTTCACCCATGCCCTCGATCGCCGGCTGCGAGAGTCGATCGCGATAGCCGAAATGATCGTGTGCGTGCTCGAGCGGTGGTGTGGCCTCGAGGTCGAGGATCGAGAGCGCCCTCACCGCGGGGAACGGAGCCAGGTGTCTCTGATGCTCCCGAACGCACCGCTCGCGCTCCGCCACGTCACTGGCGAACAGGATCACGATCGCATGCAGGTCCGGACTGGCGAGACTGCCGACCCAATGCTCGGGGTGGTTGTCGCCGGTATCGCCGAGCACCTGGGCCCGTGCCGCCATTCCCTGACGAAACTCTTCGGGAAAGGTGACCAGCGAGGCCTCGTCCACACCGAGCGCACGCAGGCCGTTCCAGGTGAACGCGATCGTCACCCAGCGTGAGTCGAGCGGCTTCGTGCCGCCGACCGCCGCGCCGGTGCCCACGGTGTCGATCACGCTCGCCAGGTATCCGCGGCCCTGCGCCGCCTCGCCGAAAGTCAGGAACCCGTAACGCGCCGCCTTCGCGGAAGGCCGCGTCAGCAGGAAGTGCTGGATGTCATCGAGCTCGAGCATGACGAGATCACTGCATCTCGTTCAACATGTTCTCGAACGACGCCTTGAGACGCAGCGCCTTCTTGATCTCGTCGGCGGTGACGTAGGGATACTCGCCGTACTCGAGGAAGCTCGGACGCTGGTGATCACGGAAGAACTTGATGACCGACTGCAGATTGGTCTTCCAGTCCTCGGGCCAGCCTTCGAGGTTGACGAACACCGTGGTGAGGCCGGTCTTGAGGAACAGCGCCACGGCGTCTTCGAGGTACTTGTCGAAGTCCGTGTCGAAGATGCCCATGTACTGGAAGTAGAGCCCCGAGTCGATGTCGAACAGGTTCCAGCGCAGGTAATGGAGCCGCAGCGGCGCCAGCACGGTGGGATCGCCCTTCACGGCCTCTTCGATGGTCTTCCCGTAGTCGCGGATGACCTGCTCCTTCCCCGGCTTGACCTTGGCGATGATCGAGAAGCCGTAGCAGGCGGGCGTGCGCGGAAAGATCGGACCGTATCGACCCTGCTCGAGCTTGAAGTACCCCTCTTTGGGAAGCGCCATCGCGGCGGGCTGCGTCCAATCCTGTTTCTGCGTGGTCTCGGGCATCATCGTGGTCGTGGACATCAGGGTGCTCCTTTCAGCGGTGTGCTGGTTCGCGGGTGCACCGTCATTCGCTCAGCGCGTGATGATGGTGACGCCGCTCGATGGAATGGATGGGCCGATGGGTCGGCCGAGGGACTCCGCGAGCGGGGCCGCGTCTGGGCGAATCGGCTGGAGCCGACCGGGCTTCCATGATCCGTAGGCCGTTGGACCCTAGCACAGCGCGAACATCGAGAGGGGCGGATTGCGCCGAACGCAATCCAGGATCCATAACGGGGACGCCGGACCGCCAATCTCTCAGCAGAAGATGCGTCCGGTATCCGGGTGGGTTCGGTCCCTGGCTCAGTGGGTCAGGTAGTAATCGATCGTGGACACCACCCGCAGCGTCTTGTGGAGCTGGCTGCCTTCCATCGTTCCCATGAAGTTGTCGCGCGCCTGGATCTCGAACACGCCCTGACTCGCGCGGCGAATGCCGCCGATCCTGCTGCGCGAGTCCTTGGCGAATTGCTCGGCGGCTTTGCGCGCGCTGGCGGTGGCCTCGGCGATCATCTCCGGCTTGAGGTCATTGAGCTTCGAGAAGATGTAGGTCGGCCCGCCATAGGGCCCGTGGCCGCCAGCCGAAGACAACACCACACCCGCGGTCAACAGCTCGCCCACCTGCTGGCTGGCGGCCAGGATCTTGGCCGGCTGGTCCGAACGCACCATCAGCAGCATGTTGACGATGTAGCGGTCGCCCGCCATCTCCCCCGGCCCGCGATAGGGATTGGCCCGCACGTCGTTGACCTCGACGCCTTGAATCTCCACTTCCGCCGACTCGAGTCCGTGCTTCTGCAGGAACGCCATGACGGCCGTGCGTTGCGATTCGATCTTCGTCTGGGCGTTCGAAAGGACGTTGTCGGTGGCGACCAGGCGCAGCGGCCACAAGCCGATGTTGGCGTCGACGATGCGCTCCGCCACGCCTTTCACGGTCACGAAACGGTCCGTGGTGCGGGAGCGGACGAAGCCGCCGCCGACGAACCAGCCGGCCAGGGCGATGGCGACGGCGAGGAGGATGGCGTTCGCGGGGGAAGAAGGGCCGTTCATTCGGTTCTCCTTGATTCACGAGTGTGGGGAGACCGCGCGGCCGGCGGCGGAGGTCGCGCGGCGGAGAACGCTACACGCGCCGGGCTCGGCGGTTCAATCCGGTCAGCGGAGCAGCGCCGAGAGCTTTTCCTCCACGCGGGCGTGGAGATCAGGCGGCGCGCCGAAGAACGTGGCGGCCGCGCGGCCGTTGCGATCGAAGAGGTGGAGCGTCGGCACCGCGCTCACATCGCCGAAGGCGCGCGCGATCTCCGGCCTTCCCTGCACCCAGGTGAGCGGCAATCCGAGATCGTCCACCAGCTTTCTCACCTTCGCGGAATCCGATTCGACCGCGACCGCCACGACCGCGATGCGATCCCCATGGCGGCGCTCCAGCTCGCCCAGCCATCGGAGCGTGGAACGGCATGGCGGGCACCAGGTGGCCCAGAACTCGAGCAGCACCGCTCGGCCCGCGAGATCGGCGGGCGCGAGCGTCCGGCCGTCGAGATCCGTGAGCGTCATCGCCGGCCACTCTTTGGGTCCCAGGTCCGCGGCGGGCTTGGCCACGGCCTGGGCTCCAGCGCGGTCGCCGGCGAGCGCCAGGCGGATCATGCGCGAAAGATCGGCGCGGAACCGCTCGTGGCTGGCCGCACTCCTGAGTGGCGCGTAGCGGCCGCTCTGGCCTTCGCCTTTGCCGTAGAAGCCGAAGTCGTTGGGTGTGGCGACCAGCACGTCGTCGACGAAGATGGCCGGATAGCGAGTGACCCCGAGACGACGGGCGAGATCGCTTTCGCCGTAGTTCACTTCCACGAAGCGTGCCTGATCTTCGAACTCCTCGACCACGCTCTGCGCCAGCAGACCTGCCGGGTCGGAAAGGTTTCAGGTGTACGGCCAGCGCACCAGCGTCACGGTGACCTTGGCCGGACGTGGCGCGGCAGCAGCGGGCAAAGGCCCGAGCGCGCCGATGTAAAGCGGCATCACCTCGGATACCACCGCCGCGGCCTGCGCCGGGTGCGCCGGGTTCTGCGCCAGATCCTCGCGCGCGATCTCGAGGAAGAGATTGGCGATGCCATGGTCCTTGTCTTCCGCGGCGAGCTGCCGCTCGAGATCGGTCACTCGCCGGTCGAGGGAAGCGGTATCGACCGGAGCGCGCGGCTCGACGAGCGGAGCAGCCCGCAGCGCGGCATAGAGCACCTGGAGCAGCGCTCCATGCCGCAGGCCGGCAGCGTCCAGCTCGCGAGCTTCCTTCAGCGCCGCGCTCGCGCGAATGAACTCGGGATGACGGTCGATCGAGAGTGGCGGCCGATAAACCAGCAGGAGTCGCTGCTGGAGCTGCTCGATCTCCGGAGCCGGCGACCGCATGGCCATCGCGCTTCGCGGACTCGCATCTCGCCACGTTCCGAGCCATCGAACGAGATCGCTCTGTCCGTAGGCCAGCCCCATGTAATAGAGGCCATACTGAGGCGCCGTGCTCTGGCCATAGCTCAAGCTCGCGTCGTAGTAACTCTGAGACTCGCGCGCAGCGGTCTCGGACATGGCACGGCACAGCGCAGAGCGATCGCCTTCGATTTTCGGAGCGTGACCCAGCGACTTCGCTTCCCGCCGCCACGCCGCCTCGAGGGCCACCCTCTCCTCCCGCTCGGCCTTGGGCCGCGACGCCGCCCACTGCGCCGCCATCAGGTTGCCGCGGACCGCGGAGAGCCGGAAGAGCGCCAAGGAACGGCGGCCAGCGGCGCGCGCCTTTTCGGCCCGGGCCAGCAGCGGCCCGGCGCTCTGCCTCGCGTCGACGACCAGCTCGTCCTTGGAAGTGGTGTCTCGGACCCAGGCGGTCCACCGCCGGATTTCGGATTCCAGCGGATCGTCGTCGCGCGGCTTGGTCGCGACGGCCGGGAGCGCCAGGATCGACGCGATCGCGGCCAAGAGGGCAAGGCGTGGGATGGGCTTCAGCTTCATGCCTCCGAATTGCCCGGTCGGGCACCAAAGTGGCCGAGTCTCGGATGGATCTCAATCGCCGCCGCACCGGCGCGGCCTAAGCGGTTACGAGCCCGGCTCCGTAGGGCTGGGGCCCGCCTGGTCCATTTCGAATCCGAACCGCATCCAAACAGGTGTTCCGTCGCGGTTTCGTCCGGTTCACGGGCCTGGTCTAGAATGCGCGTCTTCCCACCCGATGCGGAGGTCATGGTCGTGTCGATGGTTCACGATGTCCTGATTCTTGGCGCCGGCGCTGCCGGTTATACCGCCGCCATCTATGCGGCGAGGGCCAATCGTCATCCCGTGCTGCTGACCGGCTACCAGCCGGGTGGGCAGCTCACGATCACGACCGATGTCGAGAATTACCCCGGCTTTCGCAGCGGCATCATGGGTCCCGATCTGATGGACCAGATGCGCGATCAGGCCGAGAAGTCCGGCACGCTGTTCGTGGCGAGCGAAGCCGCGAAGGTCGACTTCTCGTCCCGCCCGCTCAAGGTGTGGGCCGATGACGGCATGCTCCACGAGGCGCGCACGGTCATCGTCGCCACCGGCGCAAGCGCCAAGCTCCTTGGGATCGAGAGCGAGACCAAGCTGATGGGCTATGGCGTCTCGGCGTGCGCGACCTGCGACGGCCCTCTCTTCAAGAACAAGCGCGCGGTCGTGGTCGGTGGCGGTGACACCGCCATGGAAGAGGCGACCTACCTTTCGCGGCTGCTCAGCGAAGTCGTCGTGGTTCACCGGCGCGACACGCTGCGGGCCTCGATGGTCATGCAGGAGCGCGCGTTGACGAACCCGAAGATCCGCTTCGTATGGGACTCGGAGATCGTGGAGATCCTGGCCGAGGGCAAGGAGACGGTCACGGGAGTGAAGATCCGCAACGTGAAGACAGGCGCCATCGCGCGGATCGAGACCGACGGCGTGTTCGTGGCGATCGGTCATCAGCCCAACACCACGTTCCTCAAAGGGCATCTCCCCATGGACGACCGCGGCTACCTCAAGGTCACGCCAGGCACCGCGCGCACCGCGATTCCCGGTGTGTTCGCCGCGGGCGACGTGGCCGATCCGGTCTACCGCCAGGCGGTGACGGCGGCAGGCAGCGGCTGCATGGCGGCGATCGACGCCGAGCACTTCCTGGCCCACGAAGACCACGTGAAGCCCGCCACCGAGCAGGCGGCCCGAGCCTAGAAACCGAACCTGGGGTGACGATGGAGCGCGAAGTCCTCGATTTCGACGTCCAGTTCGTCGGCGCCGGACCTGCCGGGCTCGCCGGGGCCATTCACCTCGCGAATCTGATCGAGCGCCACAACCAGGCGGTGAGCGCAGGGGGATCAGCCGCCGCGATCCCCGAGGTCACGATCGCGGTGCTGGAGAAGTCGGCGCGCGTCGGCGCGCACGGTCTCTCGGGCCTGGTGCTCGACCCGCGCGCGCTGGCCGAGCTCGTCCCCGACTTCCGCGAACAAGGTTGTCCGGTCGCGAGCGACGTCACGAGCGACGACGTCTACATGATGTGGGACGGTGGACAGTTCCGCCTCCCGTTCGTCCCTCCCATGCTCCAGAACCACGGGAACCTGATCGCCTCGCTCGGCACGCTCACCGAGTGGATGGCTGGCATTGCCGAGAGCAAGGGCGTGCTGATTGCCACCGAGACTCCGGCAGCCAGCCCGCTGCTCGAAGACGGCCGGGTGGTCGGGGTGAGAACGGGCGACAAGGGAATCGACAAGCTCGGCCAGAAGAAACCGACGTATCAGCCCGGCGCCGACTGCCGCGCGAAGCTGACCGTGCTGTGCGAAGGGCCCCGCGGCACGGTGGCCAAGGCGCTCGAGCCCAGGCTCGAGCTCACCGAGGGCAGGAATCCGCAGGTCTATGCCACCGGCGTGAAGGAGCTGTGGGAAGTCCCGGCGGGTCGAGTGCAGAAGGGCCGCGTCATGCACACCATGGGCTGGCCGCTTCCGCTCGAGACCTTCGGCGGGGGCTTCATCTACGGCTTCGACGACACCCATTGGGCGGTCGGCTTCGTCACCGGGCTCGACTATCACGATCCGACCACCGATCCGCATCGCAACCTGCAGCGGTTCAAGACTCATCCGCTCGTGCGTCCGCTGATCGACGGCGGCAAGCTCGTCTCCTATGGCGCCAAGGCGATTCCCGAAGGCGGCTACTGGGCGATGCCCAAGCTATCCGCCGACGGCGTGCTCTTGTGCGGAGACAGCGCCGGGTTCCTCAACGGGGCGCGGCTCAAGGGCGTCCACCTGGCGATGAAGTCGGGCATGCTCGCCGCCGAGACGGCGTTCGAATGCCTGGCGGCGAGCGATTTCTCGAAGGAGCGTTTGGCGGGTTACGAGCGCAAGTTCGAGAGCTCCTGGGCGGCCGCGGAGCTCAAGTCGGTGCGCAATTTCCACCAGGGATTCGAGCACGGCTTGTTCGCGGGACTGTTCCACACCGGGGTGCAGATGGTCCTCGGTGGCCGCGATCTCTTCGGCGACCGTCTCCGGAACCGGCCCGGTCACCAGCAGATGCGCAAGCTGGCCTCGATCCATCCCAACGGGAAGCCGGCGCCGGAGAAGTTCGACGGCAAGCTCACCTTCGACAAGCTCGCCGATGTCTACGCCTCGGGCACCATGCACGAAGAGGATCAGCCGGCGCACCTGGTCGTGGCCGACACGAACGTCTGCGCCACGCGCTGCCGCAGCGAGTACGGCAATCCGTGCCAGCACTTCTGTCCCGCGAACGTCTACGAGATGGTGCCGGACGAGACGAAGCCGGATGGGCTCAAGCTTCGGATCAACGCATCGAACTGCGTGCACTGCAAGACCTGCGACATCGCCGATCCGTACCAGATCATCACCTGGACCACGCCCGAGGGCGGCGGCGGACCCGACTACAAGAATCTGTAGCGGACCCGCGCCACTCGAGGAACCCGACTACTCGGACTGGCTTGCCTTGAGCGACGGGCCCGGGCTGCCTTCCCGGAGCACGAGCTCGACCCGGCGGTTGAGCGCGCTTCCTTCCGGAGTGTTGGGGGCCACCGGAGCCAGTGGGCCGACGCCTTCACCCAGAATGCGGTTCGGCGCGACCTTGTGCTTCTTGACCAGTGCCGCCACCAGAATGCTCGCCTGCTTGCGCGTCTTCGTCACGCTCGCTTTCACGTCGCCGGAGCCGTCGCCATGGACGACCAGCATCAGCTTCCGACGCGGATCACGCGCCAGCACCTGGGCGATCGCGTCGACCGAGCGCTGCGAGGACGGCATGAGCGCGGACTTCTTGTCGTCGAACCCGATGCCGCGCATCGCCACGTGTCCCGACTCGATCAGCTCACGCTCGAGCCATCCGGCGTCGGTCTCGTCGGGCGCCACCTGCTCCGCCCGCGTGGGGTCGGGTTTCGCCTCGATCACGTCCACATCGTGCTGGCCCGCCACGGTCGCGGACTTGGACCAGACGTTGACGCAGACCCACACGTCTCCCCCGCTCCTCTCGAGCTTGCCGACGATGTAGCGGCGCTGGTACGTCGGATCCCACCAGTCTCCGTTGGTCTTGCGCCCGCCGGAGCCGCAATTGCCGTCGCGGCAGTCGTAGACGATCTCGAAGCCGGCCTCGCGCAGTTTCTGGTCGAACTTGCGCCCGATCTCGAGGACCGAGCTCTTGGCCGGATTGGCGTACGTGAAGTGGGTCCACTTGCCCTCGACGATCTCTACTCTCTCCGCCTGGCCGTCGCCGAACAGCCGGCCGACCGGAATCCAGTAGGCCTCGAGCGCTCGGGTCGTGTGCTTGAGCACCTTGGCCTCGGGGTATTGCTTGAGCATCGGGGGATCGTCCGGTCCGCACAGAGCGGCCGGTGCAACGCTCAGCAGCGCGAGCAGGGACAATGTCGCCGCAAGCGCCGCGCGATCACGGGACTTCATAGGGCCTCCTGACCGTAACCTCGAAACGTGGTCCGCAACTCGCGGCATTCGTCCCGTGGGGTATCGGCAGGCGCCCGCCGGCTTTCCAGCAGTTCTTACGGGGCGATGCGCTCAGCGCATCAGGACCAGGCGGCGCACCCGATGGGCTCCGGGCGCGTCGAGGCGGACGAAGTAGATGCCGCTCTGCAGGCGGCCGTGGGAGCTTCCGTCCCAGTCCACCGAATGGCTGCCGGGCTCGTAATCGCCTTCGGCCAGGCGGGCGACCTCACGGCCCTGGACGTCGAAGATGCTCAGACGCAGGGCGCTCCGGACCGGGACCGTGAAGACGATCCTGCCACCGCCCTGGCTCGGGTTCGGGTGAACGAGCGCCAGATCGAAGGCTTGGCTCCGGTCTTCGACGCCGACCGTGCCGGACGTCGTGAACCGCCAATAAGGTCCGCGCGTGATCGTCGTGCCATCGTCGAGCGTCGCGTACCACTCGTAGGTCCGTCCGCCGATCAGGCCAGTCCATGGCAGGGTGGCCGTCGTTCCGGACGTCACGCCGCTCTGGCTTCCGAGGACGGCGAAGGCCGGACCAGCCGTCATGTCGTAGCTGATGGTGAACTGGCTCACCGAGTCCGGGCTCACCTTGTACTGGCCGAGGTACGGGGAGTAGCTGCGCACGCGGATCGAGTTGTTGGCGGGCGAGAACTGCATCAGGCGCAGGAAGCCGTCGCCGCCGTTGGCGTGCCATTGATAGTCGGTCTCCAGCGTGTACACGGTCTTCCCATTGAACGTGTCCTGGCGGCGGCCTTCCCCATCGATGTGCCCCGAGAGCATGAGGAACAGGTTGGAGTGTCCCTTGAGGGCCTCATAGATCGCCTTGCCCTGGCCGCTGAAGGACGCAGGGTTGCCGGTGTTGGTGATGTAGTGGCTGATGATGATCGCGCGGCGGTTGGGATAGGCGCTGAGCAGGCCGTTCATCCAGGCGAGCACCGCGGGATTGGGGCTGGTGTCGAACTCGGGCGAGATGACGATGAAGTCCATCCCCGAGGCGGTGAAGAGCTGGTAGTGGTTGTCGTTGTTGTCGTCGAAGTGGCCGCCGTAATACGGACGTCCGGCGAAGCGCGCGCTGCCGAAGTACTGATTGTAGAAAGTCGTGGTCCCATCGGCGTCGCTGATCGGCGACTGGTCGTGGTTCCCCACCGCGATGCCGTACGGCACGCCGTGAGGAAGGCCGGTGGTGACGGGATTCTCGAGATTCGTCATCGCCGTATCGGCGCGCATCCACTCGATCGGATTCCCGTTGTTGTCCCCGCTCTCGACACAGTCGCCGTAATGGCCGACGTACGCGATGTTGAGTGCCGCGCGCTGGCTGGCGACCCAGGCGGTCTGTGCGCGAAACATCGCGTTCGATCCGTCGAGCTCCGACGTGTAGTACTGGGTGTCGGGCAAACCCACCAGCATGAACTCCGGAGCCGCCGACGGGGTGATGATGCGTCCGAACCACGTCACCGTCATCGGAGTGGTCTCGGGATCGTTGATCGATACCCGCAGGTTGGGCGCGGTCGATACTCCGGTGGCGCGGTCGGCCGGACCGACCAGCGACGGTTCGCGCGGCGGACGGTTGGTGATGGCGGTGAATGGCGCGCCGTCCTGCCACCGGTAGTATGCGCCGTGCACCGTGCCGGTGATCGACGTGCCTGCCGATCCGCTCACGGTGAGGCCCGAGCCCTCGTCCATGCTCCAGCGTGCCACCAGGCCGCTCTGCGCCGAGGTGATCTGGTTGTTGACGTTGGCCAGGATCTGCGAGGCGCTCCTCGCCACGTTCCAGATGCGCACTTCATCGACCGGCCCGACGTATTGCCCGTCCCGAATGCCTTCGGTGTCGAGCGCCGCCATCAGCACGGCGGCGCCGACGCACGACGTCGCGGCCGGGCGGTTGACGACCAGCGAGGCCTCGGGGAACCCGTTCAGGTAGAGGCGCAGCGTGGCTCCGTCGTAGGTGGTCGCCACGTGATACCACGGGCCGATGCCGAGCGAGGTCATGCCGTAGAGCGTGTGGTTGGCGCTCGGCGACGCTCCGCTCTGCGATTCCTCGAACTCCACCGCGATCACCCCGTCCGAGCGGCGGATGCCGAAGTAGTAGTTGATGTCCACGGCGCCGCTCTCGCCTTCGTGACGGCCTTTGGCGAAAAGCGGCGCCACGTCTTCGAGGCCGTCCGACCCCATCTCCGGACCCCAGCCCCTACCGTCGCGCCGCACCCACATCTCGATCGTCCACTGGCTGAGCCGCAGCGCAGCGGGGTTGCCGAAGTCGACGTAGGCATCGAACTCGCTGGCGAGCGCCTTGTTTGGCCCCTGGGCATGCGCATGCGAGGCGAACGACAGAACGATCGCCAGCAAGGCTGCCGCTCGCGGCCAACGGCACGCGCGACGTCGACAGCCGAGCTTTGCTGCCAGCATGGACATGGGGTAGCCGAGAGGACGGACGGGAACCTCCTCGCCGGCCAGCAAATCCGCCCGCGGGGCAAGGGGATCGGCGGGCGTGATTGCCTGGAAGCGGCCGGCGACGCGACGAGAGATTCTAACCTACGCGCGGGTGCGGAACCGCTGGGTTTTTGTGCCCGCGCCCCGGCGATCAGTGCATCAGGACCACGCGCCGCACGAAGCTTGCGCCCAGAGCCTGGAACCGCACGAAGTAAACGCCACTCTGAGCGCCAGCTGCACGCTTCCAGGGCACCGCGTTCCTGCCGGCCGGGAAGCGCCCATCGGCCAGGGTCGCCACCTCGCGACCCTGCAGATCCAGCAGCGTGATGCGCGCCGAAGTCTCGCGCGGCAGCGTGAAGGCCACCTGGAAGCCGTTGACTGCGGGGTTCGGAGCGATCCCCAGCAGCGCCAGACTGGAGGGCGGCGGCTTCGGGACTCCCACCGTGACCGAACCGGTGGCGAAGCGCCACGTCGGGCTGGTGGTCGTGAGACTCCCGTCGCTCACGGTGACGTACCACTCGTAGGTCGTGTTGGGCGCAAGACCTGCCCAGAAATGCGAAGCCAAGGCGCCCGACGACACGCCAGCGCTGCCGAGGACCTGGAAGGGCTGCGTCGTGGACATCGGGTAGCTCAGCGTGAATTGGCTGCTCGAGTCAGCGTCGGTCTCGTAGAGCCCGAGCCACGGTGAATAGGTGCGGACGCGGATCACGTTGTTCGCGGGCGAAAACTCCAACATGCGCAGGTAGCCGTTGCCGCCGTTGGCGGAGCCCTGATAGTCGGCGAGCAGCGAGTGCACGGTGTTCCCGTTGAACGTGTCCTGGCGGCGGCCTTCACCCCACATGTGTCCGCCGAGCATGAGGAAGAAATTCGGGTGCCCCTTCAGCGCGTCGTAGATCGCCTGGGACTGCGCCGAGAACGGCGCACCGTGACCGATGTCCATGACGTAGTGCGTGGCGACGATCGCCCGCCGATCGGCATGGGTGGTGAGGAGCTGGTCGGCCCAGGCGAGCACGGCGGGATCGGGTGTCTCGTCGAACTCGAATCCGATCACGATGAAGTCCATGCCGCTGGCGCTGAACAGGTCGTACCAATTGTCGTTGTTGGTTCCGTAGTGCCCGCCGTAGTAGCCGCGCCCCTCGAACCGGGCGACACCGAAGTACTGGTTGTAGAACTCCGTCGTGGAGCCGTCCGGGTCGCTGTTCGGCGACTGGTCGTGGTTGCCCACGCACACGCCATAGGGAATGCCATCGTTCAGGCCGGTGGTGTTCGGGTCCTCGAGGATCGACAGCGAGGTATCCGCCCTCATCCACTCGATGGGATTCCCGGCGTTCTGCCCGTTTTCCACGCAATCGCCGAGCTGAACGACGTAAGGAATGTTTCGAGGCACACGGTTGGCGACCACCCAATTCGTCTGTGCCTTGAACATCGCGTTGCTGCCGCCGTTCACCTCGCCCGTGTAGTACTGCGTATCGGGCAGGCCGATGAGCGTGAAGTCGGGTCCTGCCGCGGGGACGACGCGCCCGTGCCAGGTCA
Organism: Candidatus Eisenbacteria bacterium; assembly: GCA_035712145.1. Lineage (NCBI taxonomy): Bacteria > Candidatus Eiseniibacteriota > Candidatus Eiseniibacteriota bacterium. Next base: position 33,151 of record DASTBI010000032.1, read on the forward strand.
CGGTCAGATCGCCGCCGTCGGGATCGAGCACCGAGACACCGAGCGACGGCGCATTGTTGGCGACGGTCGACTGATGGGCCGGAGTCACCAGGACAGGCGTCTGCGGCGGCTGGTTGAAGGATCGGTCGAGCGGCGCGCCTGCGATCCATGATGCCCCGGGCTGCACGATGGCGCCCGTGGCGACGAGTGCGGCGGTGCTGCTCGCCTGGTCTCCGGATCCCTCGTCCAGCCCCCAGCGCGCCACGAGCCCCGGAATCTGCCCGGTGAGCCGGCCATTGATCGCCGACTGGATGTCGGCCGCGCTGCGGGCGTGGTCCCAGATCCTCACTTCGTCGAGCGCTCCATGGAAGAACCCGGCGGCGACGTTCTGCGAATTGATCGCGCTGCCCATGGCGAGCGGAACGGTGCTGCCCGATGCGGGCTGCCGGCCGATGGTCTGCTCGGTCTGGAGCAGGCCATCGAGGTAGAGCTTGAAGACGGAGCCGTCATAGGTGACGGCGGCGTGATGCCAGCCACCGGGCGCGATCGGCGTCGTCCCGAACAGAGGATGGTTGGTCCCCGGCGCGGCTCCCGACGGGCCTTCCTCGAAGTCGGCGCACAGCACGCTGTCCGAGGCGCGAATGCCGAGCAGGTAGTTGACGTCGGCCTCGGCGACATCGGCTTCGGCGCGTCCCTTGGATACGAGCGGAACGGCGTCGCTGATTCCACCCACTCCGGTGTCGGTCCCGATTCCCGCGCCGTCGCGCCGGAACCAGGTCTCCACCGTGAAGGAGGAGAGGCGGAGGCCCGGATCGTCCGGCACGCGCACGTGCGCACTCGAGCCGTTGAGCGAGAGCGACGTATTCCCCGGTTCACCCGTGACCGCGCATACCGGTCCGGCGTATGGGGAAGGACCGGCGGAGTTCATCGCCCGCACTCGATAGCAGTACTCGGTCGACCCGGTCAGGCCCTGGTCGCTGTAAGAGGTGCTGTTGGCGGGGCGAATGGCGATCAGCGTGAACGGGCCTTCGGGACCCGCGGTTGAACGCTCGACTTCATAGGATGTCTCGTTGGCCGGCGTGTCGGTCCACGTCAGGTCGATCCGCGACCACAACGGAGAGCTGGCCGCGAGATCGCTGGGCGCCGCAGGCGGCTCGGTGGGCGCGAGATCGAACGGCGCGCCGGCGACCCAGGCCCAATTGGAGCCGAGGATGGTGCCGTCGATCGTGGTCCCGGCGCTGCTGTGGACCAGGTTGCCCGAGCCTTCGTTCATGCCCCAGCGCGCCACGAGACCAGCGGCTGGGCCTTCGAGCACGCTGTTGATCGTGGCGAGGATGTCGGCGTCGGTGCGCGCCACGCTCCAGATCCGCGCTTCGTCGAGCGCGCCGTTGAAGAGCCCTTGGGGAGCGCCCGTGGTGCTGAGCGCCGCAGCCAGCGCGGCGTGCTGCGTGCCCGCCACCGCCGGCGGCTGGTCCACCACCCGCTGCGCCTCGGGGCTGCCGTCGAGATAGAGCCGGAGCGAGGATCCGTCGTAGGTCAAAGCGGCGTGGTACCAGATGCCCTTGACGATCGGCGTGACACCGGCCAGGGGATGGTTCCTGCTCGGGAACGATCCCGCCGCACCCTCCTCGAAGTCCGCGCACAGGACGCTGTCCGAAGCGCGAATGCCGAGGAAGTAGTTCATGTCCTCGGAAGGGCTGTCATTCTCGCCGCGCCCCTTGGTGATCAACGGGATGGCGTCATCGATGCCACCCAACCCGGTCGATGTCGTCAGGCCGTTGCCATCGCGCCGGAACCAGGTCTCGAGCGTAAATTGCGGAAGCTTGAGAGGCGCGGCATCGCCGAAGGTCACGTACGCGCTGCTGGTGACGAACGCCAGCGCGGTGTTGCCCACCGCCGGCGTCGTGACGCACGCCGGTCCCGCATCGGCCGAGGCGCCCTGAGAGTTGATCGCGCGCACCCGATAGCAGTACTCGGTGACCGCGGTGAGATGAGTGTCCGCGTAGCTCGTGGTGTTGGCCGGCCGCACGGCAATCAGCACGAAGGGGCCGCCGCTGCCGGAAGTCGAGCGCTCGATCTCGTATGCCGATTCGTTGCCGGCGGCATCCGTCCAGCTCAGATCGACCCGTGACCACAACGGCGAGACCGCGGACAGTCCGGTGGGTGGAGCCGGCGGCGGCGGCGGCGGCAGATCGAACGGCGCGCCGGATGCCCAGCTCCAGCCGGTCCCCACGATCGATCCATCCAGCGGCGTGCCCGCCGAGCTGTGCACCGTGGAGTCCGCGCCTTCGTTCAGTCCCCATCGCGCGACGAGTCCGTCGGTCGGGGTCGAGATGGACGCGTTGATCGTGGCCAGGATCTCCGAGCCGGCCCTCGCCACGCTCCATACGCGCACTTCGTCCAGCGCGCCCTGGAACGAGCCGTCGGGCGCACCGCCGGTGCTGAGGGCCGTGGCCAGCGCCGCGTGCTGGGTGCCGGCGGCGGCCGGCGGCTCACTCACCGCCAGCTCGGATTCCGGGTTTCCGTTCAGATAGAGCCGCATGCGCGTCCCGTCGTAGGTCACGGCGGCGTGGTACCAGATGCCCTGGACGATCGGCGTGACACCGGCCAGCGGATGGTTCCGGCTCGGAAACGATCCCGCGGCACCCTCTTCGAAGTCCGCGCACAGCACGCTGTCCGCAGCGCGAATCCCGAGGAACCAGTTCATGTCCTCGGAGGCGGTGTCGTTCTCGCCGCGACCCTTGGCGACCAGGGGAATCGCGAGAAAACCGCCGTCCCCCGTGGACGTGAACGATCCGGCGCCGTCCTTCCGGAACCAGGTCTCGATGGTGAACTGCGTGAGCTTGAGAGCGGCCGAGTCGCCGAAAGTCACGTGACCGGTGGTCCCGCCGAACTGCAGAGCATGCTCCTGGGCGAGCACGGGGCTCGCGCCCGGCCACGCGACGGCGAGGCACCAGAGCGCGAAGCAGGCGAGAGCCTGGACCTGAACGGGCAGACGCAGGTCAGTCGGGGGAGCAGACCGCGGCTTCAATCTTCAATTGTCTCCAACAAAAGGGACCATCAGGACCGAGTCCGCGGGGCAAGGGACTGATGTGCGGAGCCTCGGTGACCGCAGTATGGCGGTCTGGAAATCGCAGGAAATTGTACTGCAGAAACCGGGAAACGAAGCAAGAATCTTCAGCCACGCCCGCTTGCAGGCGCAACCATCGTGCTGAATGCAC